>NZ_JAVVQU010000017.1:0-55447 GCF_036655075.1 Niameybacter sp.
TCATATCCTTCTACAAGTTTATCATCAGTGGAGAGTATTTGGTACCAGCTGATTTAGCACTTGCAGGGGAGGCAGCTAGTATCAGCAAAGAGATGGACATAACAATAGAAAGACAGGTAGTTATAGGTGTATTGGTCTGTTTAACTATTATTATTAGTGGGTTTAAATGTAAATGGATTGAATTTAGAAAAGGATATCGCTTAGCAGGAAGTATACTTTGTGCCACTTTGTTTTTTACTACTGCTGTTATAGGTGCTAAAGTATGTCCAAGAGAGCAGGGGGCAACATCCCCAAAACCAAGTTTAACAGTCAATGAGAAGTACAATGAAAATGGATTTATCGTAGGCTTCACCCAAGAGATTATAGACTTGTTAGTAGAAGAGCCAGAAGGCTATAGTAAGGAAAAGGTAGAGTCACTTTTGGCACCTTATACGCTAGGTGGAAGTGAAGAAATGGACATAAAACCAAACATTATTATGATTATGAGTGAGTCCTTTTTCGACGTGACAAAGCTTACGGAAGTTACCTTCTCACAGGACCCTTTAAGTTTTTTTAGAAGTTGTCAAAATCAACTTGGAAAAGGTAATTTATCTACTGCTATATATGGTGGGAGAACAAGTCAGACTGAGTATGAAGTGTTGACGGGGCAATCCGTTTATTTTACGGACCCAAGTAATATTGCTTATAATGAGTTTGTCCATGAAGACACCCCAAGTTTAGCTAAGCTACTTAAGGCAGAAGGTTATCAGACTATGGCATTGCATGGTTATGAGAAAAAGTTTTTCTCAAGGGATAAGGCATATCCCAATCTTGGATTGGATACCTTTATTGCCAGTGAAGACTTTGTAGCACCAGACTTAGCAAGAGGATATATTTCAGATAACACTTTAGTAGATCATGTGGTACAACTTTATGAGGACAAGGGTGAGCAGCCATTGTTTTATCACATTGTAACCATGCAAAACCACATGCCTTATAGCGATACTTATAAAACAAATGGCATTACTGTGAGCGGTTCAGACTTATCAAGAGAGCAACAAGATATTTTAGAGACTTATGCAAATGGGTTGAAAGACTCTGATAAGGCGCTAGAAAAGTTAGTAAACTACTTCAGTCAAGTGAAGGAACCCACCATTATTGTTATGTATGGCGACCATTTGCCTGCGTTAGATGAGCAGTATAGCTTATATAAAGATTGCCATTATATAAAAGGAAACTTTGATGCCATAGACTGTAGCAAACTTTATGAGACACCATTGATGGTATGGAATAATTATGGTTTGCCAAGTCATGACTTTGGAACAATTGATACCACCTATTTAAGTAGTCAGTTACTTAATTATATCGGTTATCATAAAGACCCTTATATGAACTATCTTTTAGATGCAAGTAAGGTGCTACGAGGCTATGGGGAATATTTCGATATAGATGGTACAGGTCAGGTACAAAGTCCTAAGGCGCGTAGTGCACAAGAAAAGGAAATGCTCAAGAATTTATGGCTCATACAATACAATAGGTTAGGCGTAGAGTGATAAAACTTAGTATAGATAAAAAGTATAGGAGATTTTAGAATAATTTGGATAAAAATATTGAAAAAATATTGGAAAAAATAATAATTAATGATAAGCTAATAAGAATGTACAACATATAAATAGACTATAGTAAGGATGATTAACTCATGATGAAACAACTAGATACACTTAAATACATCAATGATGAAGTAATTTTTGTAAAAGCTAGCGGTGAGACACTTCAAATGCCTAATTTAACAGCGCTTTTAAAGCTTTATAATCAAACTGAAGATGAAGCTTTAAAAGAACGTATTCAAGATATTTTAAATCATGATATTGCAAGTTTATTAATTGCAGAGATTATGATTGATATGCAAAATGATCGTGTACAAGAACGTTTGCAAACTGGAGAAATTAGCAAAAATATGCACCATGTAGGTACATATAATATTATTTTAGAAAGTCATCTAGAACAAGCAAAGGCACTCTTTGAGGAACTAGTATTAAAGGGTAAACTAATAGGAAATTTTGAAGAAGTATTATTTGCCAAGTTCCCATGCGGAATTGTTATTGAACATGTGAAGTTTCCTCAATATGTAAATACTGAGTATGTGGTAGAACTTTTAAAATAAAATTAAATAAAGATATAATGTTAAAATTTGATAACATTGTAATAAAGCAACTTAACAAATAAAGGAAGTATGTTAAAATGAAAGATGTTCCTAAAAAACGACAAGTTTACAACCATCAAGGAGGTTACAATATATGCGGAAAATATGGACATTATTCATGGCTAGCACCCTTTTTTTGAGCCCAATTTATGTGCAAGCAGAGATGTTAGATCCAATCAAAGAAGTTTTAGATAGCTTAGAAACAGTAGCAGGGGAAAACGAAAATCTAGGTATTGTAATAGGGGAAGAAGGGAATCCTCAAGGCGATAACCCGGAGGTATTACGAGAAGAATTAGAGACAGAAGTGCCAACACCAGAAACAGAGAGTACAACAGAAGGTACGACTGAAGAGGGGGGAACAACAGATGCCCCTATGATTGATGATCATGTACCAGAACAAGTTATGGACCCCAATAAGGTATTGCTAACATTAGATAGTACAATAGTATGGCTATACGGTGAAGCAAAAGAACTTCTTTTAGCACCTAAGGTTGTAGAGGGGCGTACTTATTTGCCACTTAGATTTGTAGGGGAAGAGATTTTACAAGCTCAAGTAGAATGGCTAGCAGATACAAGACAGGTTCGTGTCACTAAGGAAGGAAAAGAAGTTGTCCTTAGTACTACAGAAGCCAAAGCGTATGTGAACGGTGTAGAAGTTGAAATTGAAGCAATGCCTATTGTTGAAGAGGGGACAACACTCCTTCCACTTCGTTTTATGGCAGAGCAATTTGAACTTTCAATTGAATATGATGCACCAACGCGTACCATTGCAATTGAAAAACCTATTGAAATTCCGAATACACCACCTGTTGCGCAGTTCGAGTTTGTAGAAGAGCGTTATGTAGCAGGGCAACAGGTACAAACAAATGACTTAAGCTTTGACCCAGATGGTCACCTCATTACAGAGCGTCTATGGATGATTGATGGTAATCCAACAAAGACTGCATCATCTTTAGAAAAAATCTTTAAAACGCCTAAGCAAGGCTACTATGAAATTGCTTTAAAGGTTAGAGATGAAAGAGGTATGTGGAGTGATTGGAACAGTCACATGATTATGATTGCACCCAATGAGGCACCAGAAGTTATAGAATTTGATACCACAAAAAGTAAGTATAAACGTGGTGAAGCAATTACTTTAGAGTATGAATATGAAAATGAAGAATGGGAACAAATCACAGCGGAAAAATGGACTTATCGGAGTACAAAAGAAGCTGCTAACAACTACTTGTTTACAAAACCAAAGGCTATTTATACAGAAGGTGAATACATAGTAATGTTAGAGTTAAAAGACGCCTATGGGAATTGGAGTACAAAGGCTGAAACAACAGTTGAAGTAACAGGTGAAGTACTTCAAACAGAATTTGAAGCCATGTTTAACTCAGGTACAATAGGGGATACTTTAGCGAACTTTGAAGGCACCAACTATCAAATGTATAAAGAAGCAGATGCCATCTACTTAGAAGATACAAAAGGGCTACTGATGATGAGTAACTCACCAGAGGTGGTTAGCCAAAAAGGACTTTTATATGAAGATACATTAATTGGTTTAGGACGTGTCATGTTCCATCACATTAACAATTTTGACAGCTTAGACAATCAACTAGATAAAAAGCGTTTAGTCGTTATTGCTAAAAATAATACAGAGGCACCTGTCATGGGGACTATTTCAAAATTAACAACAAAAGGGCCTTCAGATGATGTTTTATTTGTAGGACAACAATTGCTTTTAAGTTACTTAGATAATACAGCTGTGCAAAGTTTAAACTTAGAGCCAGGGGCACAGCAAGTAATTTATGATAGCCAAAATAAAAATTGGTTAAAAGGGCAAGCTATTTCAGGGATGTTTGATGTAGAACTTAATGGACCTGTAACGTTTACAGTAGCCTTACTTGGGCAAAATGATACACTTGAAGATATACCACTTATGCCAAGACCAGACAGAGATGTTCATCCAAGGGGAACATTTGGTATAATAGATAAAAATATTATGATTGATTTAATAAGTGAAGATGAAAAGACCAAGTTAGTGATCGGTAAAGATGCAACGGAGTGGGTGCAAGGTTATGATGCGCTTCTCAATACAGAGTCTGCGAACAGAGGAAACTTTGGAGTAAACTACCATGTCACTGTAACTGCAAAAGAAGATACAGCTGTGATTCTTAATCCACGTGGAAATATGTTCAAAGGGGCTATCAAATGGGAGCAAGACCGTGCCTATTTGACACCATCAGCAGGGTACTTCCCAAGTTCTAATCGTGCTGCCTTTATGGGAATCGTTAAAGGGGGCGAGACAAGAACCTTTACGTATATGTTACCAAATGGTTCTTCAGCACCTGTACTCTTTGGTTTCATCCCAGAAAGTGAATGGGGAGAATAATGTAAGAAGATCACATACCAAGCTAGACGGTGGAAGTAATGAGTCAAGAAAAAACAGAGATAGATAAAAAGATAACTAGATAGAGACAAATCAAATCAGGATGGATACAAGATAGATAAAGAGAGATAAAACATTGGAAAAAATTACAATGTCTTATCTCTCTTTTAAAATTTCCTAAACGGCATATAATAAGCCCAAAGGGAGATGATGAGATGAAAAAATTGACTTTAAGTCTGTCTTACATTGCAATAGCCTTTCTCGTGGTATTAGGCTGTAGTCAGTTTATTGAGGAGAGAGCCATTGGACAAGTGAGTGAACAAGTTATGGAGCAATTTGCCACTCAACCTGTAGATAAAACTACAGGCGCCCCTATAGGACAAACTGTGGAGCGAGCCATTGGGCAAATTAAAGATGCCACTATGGAACAACTTATAGAAGAGCCTCTTATTCCAAAGCCTGAGCCAAATAAAGCTAAGGCAAGTGACAAAGCACAAGAGACTTTAAAGGAGGAAGAAAAGGTTGTTTATCTAACCTTTGATGATGGTCCAACAGGAAAGGTGACAGAAAAAATATTAGATGTACTCAAAGCCCATGATATAAAGGCCACTTTTTTTGTTGTTGGAAAAGAAATTATTCAAAGAGAGTCTGTGCTTAAACGTATTTATGAAGAAGGACATAGTATAGGGCTCCATACTTATTCTCATAATTTAAAATCTATTTATGCCAGTGATGAGAACTTCTTAGCAGAGATGGAAAAGGCAACAGATAAAATTCACGAAGTGTTAGGGACAACTATCAATCCTAAGATTATTCGTTTCCCAGGAGGTAGTTCAGGGAGACTTAGTGAAGACCTGCTTAATAAGCTTCATGAAGAAGGCTACAAAATTTACGATTGGAATGTCAGTCTAGAAGATGGTGTCAATCCTAATTTAACGCCTAACCAGATGGTGCAAAATGCAAAAAAATGTAGCCGTAATACAACAAGACGTATTATTTTGGCACATTGTAACTCAAGTAATAAAAACACATACAACGCATTACCAGAGATTATTAATTATTACAAATCTCAAGGATATGTATTCAAACCTATTGATGAAAAAACACAAGAATTTTACTATCGTATCAAAACAAAGAAGTAGGGCATCAGAATAGATAAGTGAAATACTCAATAAGAGCCCTAGTCAGGATAATAAATGCATCCTGACTAGGGCTCTTATTGAGTGGGTTGTAGAAAGTGTATTTTTATTTAGATTTAGACCTGGTAAAGAAATTGAGTAATTTAATGGCACCATAGATCATAGTCATGACAAGGAAAATGCCTCCCATGCCCCCTAGCATAATTAACAAGCCCTGTTCTAACATACTAATCGCTCCCTTATATAAAGTTTTTAGAGTAGAAGTGCTAAGATAAGACCACCTGCAATAACAGAAGCTACCTGCCCAGCCACGTTTGCACTAACAGCCTGCATAAGAATGAAGTTTTGTGGGTCTTCTTCTTTAGCCAGCTTTTGAATGGTACGAGCAGACATTGGGAAAGCAGAGATACCAGCAGCGCCTACCATTGGATTAATCTTATCTTTTCTAAAGAGATTAATCAGTTTAACAAAAAGGACACCAGCAATCGTATCAAAGATAAAAGCAATGAGGCCCATAACAATAATCAAAAGTGTACTAGGTGTTAAGAAACTCTCAGCCTTCATTGTAGAAGAGATGGCAAGCCCTAAGAGGATAGTTACAATGTTAACAAGTTCGTTTTGAGCAGTTTGACTAAGGCGATCCACAACACCACTTTCACGCATTAAGTTACCAAACATCAAAAAACCAATAAGTGGAATGGAGTGAGGCGCTATAAAGCCAGCAACTAAAGTCACGATAATAGGGAAAAGTAGCTTGGCCCGTTTAGAAACGGTAGTAGAGGTATAAGTCATACGCATACAACGTTCCTTTTTGCTTGTAACACATTTGATGGCAAGAGGTTGAATGAGTGGAACAAGTGCCATATAGGAGTAAGCAGCAACTGAAATAGGACCTAAAAGACTGGGTGCCAACTTACTTGCAACAAATATAGAAGTTGGTCCATCAGCAGCTCCAATAATACCAATAGAAGCAGCTTCTGGAAGGGAGAAACCAAATAAAAGAGCAATAATTAAGGTGAAGAAAATACCAAATTGAGCAGCAGCCCCTAGGAAAAGCATAAAAGGACGTTCGAGTAAGGGGCCAAAATCAATCATTGCACCAATCCCAATAAAGATAAGGAGTGGGAAGAGCTCTGTGGCGATACCACTTTTAAATAGAATGTCTAAGATGCCTTCCATAGCGGTACCTTCTGCTGCTTGAGTAATAGCACCCGAAAGCGGGATGTTGACAAGGAGCACACCAAATCCCATGGGAAGGAGTAAAGTAGGTTCATACTTTTTGACAATGGCAAAATAAAGGAGTAAGAAGCCGATAAGAAGCATGAAGAAATGACTAGGCGTAAACTGTTTGAAGCTTTCTAATAATATTTCCACGACAACACCTACCTAAGAGGGATAAGTTTATAAATTATACAATATATATATTAGCTACCTAGATTAAATAGTCCAAAATAGTAGAAGTTTTAAGGGCGAGCTGTTATAATATTGAAGTTTATAAGCATACATCTTAGGAGGCAGAATGAATACAAAAATTAATAAAAATACTTCGTTATTTTTACTGACTTGGCCTATTATTGTGGAGCTTTTATTGCAGATGTTAATCGGAAATGTAGATCAAATGATGATTAGTCGTCATTCGCAAACAGCAGTTGCTGCCATTGGGAATGTGAATCAGATTATGAACTTACTTATCATCACGTTTAATATTATTACAATGGCTACTACTATTTTAGTCACCCAATATTTAGGGTCAAATAATAAGGAAAAAGTATCTGAGATTTACTCATTAGCAACATATACTAACTTGTTCTTTAGTGGTGTTATCGGTCTGCTGATGGTTGTCTTCCATAAGCCTATGTTCAACATGATGGGAATGCCAGCAGAACTTTATGCAGATGCTACGATTTACATCGTGATTGTAGGTGGCCTTATTTGCTTACAAGGTGTGTTTATGTCTTATGCTGCTATTTTTAGAAGTAATGGACTCATGAAGCAAACTATGATTATTTCGATGGTCATTAATGTAATCAACGTAGTCGGGAACTTTATTTTCTTAAATGGGATTTTGGGATTTCCAGAACTTGGCGTAACAGGAGTAGCACTTTCAAGTGTCATCAGCCGTTTGATTGGGGTAATTCTTGTGATGTGGTTATTTAAGAAAAAACTTGATGCTAAAATTAGCTTGAAATATTTGAGACCATTTCCAAAAGATACATTAAAACGTCTTTTGAAAATAGGAGTACCCTCCGCAGGAGAATCTTTGTCTTATGATATTGCTCAAGTGTGTATTTTGGCCTGTGTTAATAGAATGGGTACATATGTTATCGCAACTAGAGTCTATAGTAATATGATTGGGAACTTGTCCTGCATTTACTCGGCTGCTATCTCCTCGGCTATACAGATTGTGGTTGGGCACCTAATAGGTGCTGGAGATGTAGACGATGCAGATGAGTTGGTGCGCAAATCCTTAAGACCAACAGTGCTTATTTCTTTAGGGATTGCAGTACTTCTTTATCTAGGCAGTGACTTATTGTTTGGGTTATTTACCAAAGACCCTGCAATGTTGGCACTCGGAAAGCAAATTATGTTTATTCAAATCTTTTTAGAAGTAGGTAGAACTTTTAATTTGGTAATCATCCGTTCCATGCAAGCTGTAGGGGATATTAAATATCCTGTAGTGATTGGTATTGTGTCCATGTGGGGGATAGCGGCACTCCTTTCTTATGTATTAGGTATTGTCTTTAATATGGGATTAGTAGGCGTATGGATTGCTATGGCACTAGATGAACTTATACGAGCCGTACTCGTATATAGAAGATGGCGAAAAGGTACTTGGAGAGGCCGAGCACTTATATAAAGAGAATATTATAAAATATTCTAAAGAGTATAAGAAGAAGTATTGTTGTTTATAGCGATATACTTTATAATAAGATATTATATGAGATATACTATATACTATGGAATTTGAAATAGGAAAGGATGATGAAGGTGAGAAAAGATAATAATGTTGGATTATATGTAGGACTCTTATTGGTATTAGGAGGCATTGTAGCTTTTCTAGACTTAAATGGGTTGTTGCCAACGAAATTTTTGAGTCAATACGTAAGCTTAATTATGGGTATTGCCCTATTTATAGCCTTTTTAAGAACTCAGAAATTTTCAGTTTTAATGACCTCAAGTTTCTTCGTTTTTAATGGAATCTTATTACTTGTAGATCAATACGTACAGGGGTGGAATTACTTTACGGGAATTTTTATTATACCAGGACTTATGTTTATGGTAGCCTTTATTGCAAAGAGAGTAATAGGGTATTTAATACCTGGTGCCCTTTTAACCTCATGGGGGATTTTCCTATTGCTCATTACAGCGGATGTGATTTCAGGATTTAGTATGATTATGGGGATGGGATTCATTTTTACAGCACTTGCCTTCTTTTTGATTTTTCTTTATGACCAAGAAGCTTGGGCTGGTGTGCCAAGTTTAGTATTATCTATTGTAGGGGTTATTATTATTACCATGGGATTAGGAGAAGTGGCAAGACTTGTCCTCTTTAACATGACAGCCGTTAGTGTTGTACTTATTGGATTAGTTCTAATTGGTAGAAGCTTCTTAAAAGGGAAAAAATCACATGACGAGGAGGAATAGTTATGGGAGTAGTAGGGAGAGTTGAAAAACTAGAAAAAGGATTTGCTATTGTCACTATGGAAAGACAAGATATGTGTGGGGAATGCCATGTTTGTGAGCTACTAGGGGAAAAGAAGAGTTGCACCCTTAAATGTGTGAATGAGTGTCAATGTCAAATAGGAGACAAAGTAGAAGTAGATGTTGCTAAAGCATCCTTTTTAAAAGCAACACTCATTCTATATGGACTTCCTTTATTAGGACTCATAGTGGGAGTAGGCCTTGGCTACTTTATTTCAGAACTTGCTTCTTTAGGTCTGGGTATTTTATTTATGGGTCTTGTTTACTTAGGGGTCAAAAAGCAGGATAATAAAAATAAATACAACGAGATGCTCCCTTCTACCATACGTGTTGTAAAGTAGATTCAGACGATATAAATATATTTATTAAGTAGAAGAAGACCTATGAAACGTGTTAGAAACACTGATTTCATAGGTCTTTTATTAGATTATTTAAGTTTCAAAAGTATTTCCATTATTCATAAAGGCTTCAGTCAAGGATTTGAAGTCTTTTCGTTGTGCACCTAAAGCGGAAGAAGGGGATGAAGGAAGACTTTGTTGATCTAAGGTGGTACTTACAGAAGATAGTGGAGGTAAGGCAGATAGTGGTGTAATAGGTGCTTCAGGTGTAAAGGCTAGTGGCTCTTGAACCAAGGTATTCATCAATTGGTCTAAAGGAGAGAGACTTGCTTGAGGTGTAGACGTAGTGAGTGGTGTGGAAGCAATAGATGCAGATGCTGAGGTATATGTAGAAGGGATGTTGTAACGGAAGTTGATCCCTTCTATCAGGAGTGCTAATTCATCTTGTGCAACTAAATCAGGATGGATACCTCTTATATCTAAATCAGCGATGGTGAGTAACCGTAGTGTACTAGATAAACTGGCATAAAGAACAGAAGCATCCATATTTTCATGTCTTAAATCTATGTATGCATAGGGGTTTACATGACTTTGTAAATGACTCACAATAGGGCTGCTAAAGGTATCTGCCTCAGGTAGGGCCACTAAAGTATAGCAACGATTATTATAGGAGTAGTGAATCCACAAAGTATCTAGGTAGCTGAGAAGAACAGGGGCATTTGCATCTTCTGGAATAGAAAGAATTAGGTCTTTATTTGTACTGGTATCCAAAAGATGGAAGGTCGCATGACCATATTGGTCACCTTTATATAAGACATAGAGTTTATTGTGATGACTACATATATTCCAATCCACAATGGGTATAGAGGATTGCACCAAAGTTGTGATACTTCTATTTTCTGTGTTAAAGATAAGCATATTTAAACAGTAACTTTCTTCATAGGCGGGATATAGAATATAGAGTGTATCATTTAAGGTGTAATAAGATAGTGGTGTTTTAAGGGGTAAGGATGTTAATAGATTTTCAAGGTTAGGTGAAGTGCTTGTAAGTGTTTGATGAACCAGAGAGCGATTAAGGCCATTGGGATGCATGACCGTGTAAAAAAGATGCGGCTCATTCTCAAGCCATTGGATGGATAAGTTTTCAAATAAGTATACAAATCTAGAATCTTCTAGGACAACACGTTTAACAGGATGAGTGGGAGAAAGGTTGTAATAAGTTACTTGATGATTTGCACTTTCCACTACAACGTGCATGATGTCTTCAGTGTCTAAAGTTACACTATATACTAAGCTAGTGCCAGTGTGAATAAACAGAGGTCTTGAGAAACCATCTTTGTTATAAGTTTGATAAAAAATTCCTTGCTTAGGCTTTTCATCTACGATGATAAAAGTGTCTTGTGTGCGAAGTAAAAAAGGCATAAGGTTACCTCCTATAGAGTACTTAATATAATCATATTTATTTAAAAATTAATTTATACATAAATGTCACCCTTTTACTAGAATTTCCATATTATAGTATTGAAAACGACATTTTATGATGCACCTTAGCAAACATGTAGGAGGTTTGAATTTATGAGCAAATGTTCAAATACAGACACGAGATTTTTTAAAATGCCTAATGCAGGTATTTGTGATATATGTCATCCTTGTGAAACATCAAAACTTGAAGCAACTGCAATGTGTCCACCCATTGGCGAACCAAAATGTTTAACCATGGTGGCTCCAGTTGTATTCGATGAATGCGGTATTAATCTTTGCCGTGTTTTTGCAATCAACGATTTAGTAGACGCTTGTGAAGGTCCAACGAACCGTACAACAGACATTGTTTTTGATGGCCTTACAACTATTGACTTACAAAATGCATCTAACATCCAAATTAAAGTAGTAGATATTGACTTTAACTTTGTATGCCCAGAGACCTGTAGGTATTCTGAAATAAAACCAAGCAAGAACACACCTAATTTATCAAGAGTAGTCCTTAGAGACATCAACGTAACTTTCGTAGTAAGCATCATTGATTCTACTTGTAAAGTATGTAAAGAAGGTATGATGACATTAAGATATCTTCCAGGCGAAAACTGCCCAGGTTACACAGAAGACACTAATCCTAGCAACATCGCATTCGACTTGTATACACCATACGGTATTTCTTATGCACCAGAAAATCCAGCAGGTTGTAATAAACTTATTCCAACTATCAACTATCTTGGATTCGTAGAAAATCAGCATTGTCAAAACTGCAATTGTCCAGAAGCATGCCATGACTACCATGAATTTGAATCAAATAACAGCTTACGTCAAGGTATTTCTGCTCAAGCTCTTGCAAAAGTTATCGGTAAAGATGATGATTGTATGGCAATCGGACTTACAATGTACTTCAAAGTTATCTACTTTGTACAATACAAATTCCATCATGAAGGCCTCTGTGTACCACCAAAATTCTTAGCTGTAAACACTTCAGAAGTAAGTACTTGTAAAGCATTCTGTGATGGCGACCTTCTTGAACCATGTATCCAACCACTTAATGTAGGTGAAAGACCAAAATGCTTACAAAATGCTTGTGGATGTGGAACTAAAAAACCTGAACCTAGAAATGAAGGTAACTGTAGATAAATAGTATGTAAAAAGGGGGACACTAAGTAAAATTAGTGTCCCCCTTTTTATTGAATTAAGCGTTGAAAGTAAATTGACTAAGAAGTGCTTTAAGTTCTTGAGACCTTGCAGCAAGTAGTTCAGAAATATCTACACTTTGCAGTGCAAAGTCAGCAATGTCATAAGTAATGGTAGAAATTTGCTTGATATCCTTTTTCAGAGTATAAAGTGCGCTAGAACTATGCGTAATAGAATTAATAGGTGCTTGGGTCATATGCATATTCTTAGAAAGGACATTGAGACGGGTTAAAGATACACAAGATAGGGTAATGAGTAAGAAGTTCTGATATAAAAAGAAGTGTAAGAGATGAAAGGGTCACCTCTTGCACTTCTTTATAGTTTTTGTCTATGGGGGCGGAAAAGAATAGGAAGTAATGCTGCCATAATAATGGCACCAGCAATAACTCCTGAAAGTTGAAACGTCGTTAAGGCATACTCTAATGCTTTGGTATGATCAGAAAAGAGTAAGGCATACATGGTACGGTAGAGCCCAATTCCAGGTACCAGTGGGATAATCCCTGGAATGAGAAACACAGTCACAGGGGCACGCTTATATTTGGCTAAGAAGTAAGATCCTTGTGCAACAAAGTAGGCCCCTAAAAAAGTAAATAATACGTCAGAGTAGCCGCCTAGTACACCCAGTGTATAAATTCCCCAACCTATAGCACCTATAATACCACAAGCAATAAGATGCTTGTGCTGTACATTAAAAAGGATGGAGAAAAAGATTGTTGCAAAAAAGGCACTTACTACGTGAATAATTAATGTGCTCATTAGAGTAAACCTCCTAAATAGAAACCGATACTCATTGGTATGCCGACTCCAGCTGCAATAGCTACAGCAATGAAGAGGGCCTCTGCAAGACGAGAAATACCAGAAAGGAGTTCATCTCCAATGGTGTCACGAATACCATTGGTAAAGGCTAGTCCAGGCACAAGGGGCATGATACTTCCTATAACAACAGCCTCAGTATCAACTATATTGGCAACAAAGAAGTTGAGTATTGCAACTATACTTCCTATAAACAAGGAAACCATAAAAAGAATAAGGTAGTTAACGATTTCCTTATTGCGAAGATGATGTTGAATTGTAGAGGCACAGGCCCCTATGACACAGGCAATTAAGAATTCGGTAATTCCTCCATTAAACATAAGTGAAAAGAACCCCGAACTAAAAGCCGTTGCGAAAGTAATCATTTTAGGGGAATAAGAAGGTGCATCGTCAATGGATTTTAGCGTAGTAGTAGCTTCTTCTAAGGAAAGTATACCATCTACATAGTCACGAGAGAGTTGATTTATTTTTTCAATCTTATCCATTCGCGTACTTCGATTTTTAATACGGGTAAGTGTTGTTGAGTTGCGTGAATCAGTATTTTTGATGGTTGCCATAACTACAGTAGGTGTGACAAAGGTATCTACTTTGTCAAAATGATGGTGGGCTAAGAGACGGCAGATAGTATCTTCTACACGGTAAGTCTCAGCGCCGCTTCTTAGCATAATCTCACCTACGTTAACAGCAAATGCAAGTACTGATTCATTGTCGTTTTTTTGTTCCATAATAAGGCCTCACTGCATAAAGATTATTTAACATAAGTATACAATGGTCTATAAAGCGTGTAAAGGGATTTAGAATTCTTTAGGTTAAGTGCTTGTAAAATACAGAATAATGATGTTAATATTAATATATAATTCAAAAATTAAAATAGAGTATATTTAATCATTAGTAAAGATAAAGGGGAATAATATGAAGAAACTAATGCTTGGTAACGAAGCGATAGCAAGAGGTGTTTATGAATCAGGAGCGAGCGTTGCAGCAGCCTATCCAGGAACACCAAGTACAGAAATTACAGAATGTATTGCAAAATATGAAGATATTTATGCGGAATGGTCATCTAATGAAAAGGTAGCCATGGAAGTAGCTATAGGGAGTGCAGTAGCAGGTGCTAGATCTGTTGTATCCATGAAACATGTTGGACTTAATGTAGCAGCAGATCCACTTTTTACAGCAGCATATACAGGAATTCATGCAGGGCTTGTTGTATTTGTTGCAGATGACCCGGGTATGCACAGCTCACAAAATGAGCAAGATACTAGATTGATTGCAAGAGCAGCTAATGTACCTGTTCTTGAACCAAGTGATAGTATGGAATGCAAAACCTTTGTAAAGCGTGCTATGGAACTTAGTGAAGCTTATGATACACCTGTTATTGTACGTCTTACAACAAGAGTTTCACACTCACAAAGTATTGTAGAATGTGAAGATAAAGTAGATTTTAAGGTAAAGCCTTATGAGAAGAATATTCGTAAATATGTCATGACACCAACAAATGCAACAAATGCGCATCTAATAGTAGAAGAACGTATGAATCGCCTTGCAAAAGATATAAAAACACTTGGACTCTATCAAGAAGAATTAAATGATAGTCGGATTGGGATTATTACAAGTGGTGTATGTTACCAATATGTAAAAGAAAGTGGTATCCAAGCCAATATCCTCAAACTAGATATGGTCAATCCTCTTCCACTTGACATCATTCAAGAATTTGCAAGCAAAGTAGATAAAGTCTATGTAGTAGAAGAATTAGAACCTGCTATTGAAGAGCAAGTAAGAAGTATGGGTATACCTGCAAAAGGGAAAGAACTCTTTGGTAGACAAGGGGAAATTACAGTACGTAAAATTCGAGAAGTATTTGGTATAGAAGTAGAAGATGTAAGAGTACCAATGCAACTTCCAATCCGCCCACCTGTACTTTGTCCAGGGTGTCCTCATCGCGGGGTGTACACTATACTTAAAAAACTTAATTTAACTGTTACAGGAGATATTGGTTGCTATACACTGGGTTCTTCTGAGCCTCATGCAGCAATGGATACATGTATCTGCATGGGTGCAAGTATTGGGATGACTCATGGCTTTGAAAAAGCACATGGAAAAGAAGTTATGAAGAATACAGTTGCCATTATTGGTGATTCTACCTTTATCCATTCAGGCATTACAGGTCTTATTAATGTGGTGTATAACCAAGGTGTAGGAACTGTGATTATTGCAGATAATTCTACGACAGGTATGACAGGACATCAAAATCATCCTGCTACAGGAAAAACTTTAAGAGGAGATATCACTAGTGTACTAAACTTAGAAGCATTAGTAAAAGCGGTAGGGGTAAAAAATGTACGTGTTGTAGATGCTTATGACATGAAGGCAGTAGAAGCTGCACTTAAAGAAGAAACAGCAAGAATGGAACCATCTGTTATTATTACAAAAGCACCTTGTAAGTTACTCATTAAAGAAAGGTGGACACCTTACAAAGTGAAAAAAGATGACTGCATTAATTGTGGTATTTGTATGAGACTGGGTTGTCCAGCTATTGTAAAAGGTGAGACAATGACAGAAATTAATGATGCGCTTTGTGCAGGATGTGGACTGTGTGCTTCTATTTGTCCTAAAAAAGCTATAAGTAAAGGAGAAAACTAAGATGACTAAAAATATACTTATTGTAGGGGTAGGCGGTCAAGGAACATTGCTTACAGGACGTATCATTGGAAACTACGCCTTAAGTAAAGGACAAGATGTAAAAATGTCAGAAGTACACGGCATGGCCCAACGCGGTGGGAGTGTAGTTATGCAAGTTAAATATGGTGACAAAGTATACTCTCCACTTGTAGAAATAGGTGAAGCAGATATTATCTTCGCTTTTGAAAAGTTAGAAGCACTTAGATATAGCCATTATCTTAAAAAAGATGGTGTAATCATAGCTAATACACAACGTATTGACCCAATGCCCGTTGTAATGGGTAAAGCAAAATACCCTGAAAATATTGAAGCAACGATTAAAGAAATGAATCCAGAAGCTTGCCTTATTGACGCACTTTCTATTGCTAAAGAAATTGGTAATGTAAAAGTAGTGAATATGATCATGATTGGTGCATATGCAGCATACATAGGGGATACCCTAGAAGAGTGGAAAAAAATTGTTGAGGACACTGTACCCCAATATACTATTGAAATGAACCAGACAGCACTTAAAAAAGGATACGAAGCTTATATCAACAGATAATGGTTATCTGTACAGAATGGAAATTATCTTATATGATAAATAATAAAGGTAGGTGTTAATATGTATGCATTAAATGAAGTGGAAAAAATAGATCCCGAAATTGCAGCATTAATTGAATTAGAAACCAAAAGACAACAAAGTAAAATAGAGCTTATTGCTTCAGAAAACTTTGTAAGTGAAGCTGTAATGGCAGCTATGGGTAGTACTTTGACTAATAAGTATGCAGAAGGCTACCCTGGTAAGCGTTATTATGGTGGTTGTGAAGTTGTAGACCAAGTAGAAGACTTAGCAAGAGAACGTGCCAAACAACTTTTTGGGGCGGATCATGCCAATGTACAGCCTAACTCAGGATCACAAGCCAACCAAGCGGTATTTTTTGCAGTGCTTAAACCAGGAGATACAGTAATGGGCATGGACTTAAGCCATGGTGGACATTTAACTCATGGGAGTCCTGTCAATATTTCAGGAAAACATTACAAAATTGTATTTTACGAAGTAGAAAAAGCAACAGGGCTAATCGACTATGAAAAAGTACGTGAAAAAGCATTAGAAGCACGTCCTAAGATGATTATTGCAGGAGCAAGTGCCTATGGCCGTATTATAGACTTTAAAAAGTTCCGAGAGATTGCAGATGAAATTGGGGCATACCTTATGGTAGATATGGCTCATATCGCGGGCCTAATTGCAGTAGGCCTTCATCCGTCACCAGTACCTTATGCAGACTTTGTAACAACAACTACACATAAGACATTAAGAGGCCCTCGTGGGGGAATGATTCTTTGCAAAGCTGAGCATGCAAAGGCTATTGACAAAGCTATCTTCCCAGGTATTCAGGGAGGGCCATTGATGCATGTGATCGCAGCCAAAGCAGTCTGTTTTAAAGAAGCTTTAGGTGAAGGGTTTAGGGCTTACCAACAACAAGTTTTAGACAATGCAAAAGCACTCAGTAAGGCACTTATTGCTAAAGGCTTTACTATTGTATCAGGTGATACAGATAATCACCTGATGAACGTAGACCTTCGTAATATGCATGTAACGGGTAAAGATGCTGAGCACCTCCTAGATGAAATAGGGATTACATGCAACAAAAATACCATTCCATTTGATCCAGAAAGCCCATTCATCACAAGTGGTATCCGACTTGGTACACCAGCTGTTACAACACGAGGTATGAAGGAAGAAGATATGGAAGAGATTGCAGAAATTATGTATCTTGCCATTACCAACTTTGAAGCCAATGGGGAAATGTGCAAACAACGTGTAAGTAGACTTCTTGTTAAGTATCCACTTTACACAGAGCAATAGAATCATAAATAAGACTGACCAATAAAAGACCTATGAAACGAGGACATTAAAACTCGTTTCATAGGTCTTTTGTTATTCAAACTATACACAGGTCTTTTTTTGCAATCTTTTTCATATAATTGGAAAGGACAACTTTTATAATATATATTTCATAAAATTTTAGAAAATATAAAGGGTTTTTTATCTAATTTGTAGAACATATATTATAAGGGGAGATGCTTAATCTAATTCTATAGGAGGTGTGTCTATGAATGTGTATGAGACAAAGAATATTCGTAACATTGCGCTGTTAGGACACGGAGGATGCGGTAAGACTACACTCGCAGAAGGAATGCTTTACACAGCAGGTGGCAAGAACAGATATGGGAAAGTAGAGAGTGGAACAACTTCAAGTGATTTTGACCCAGAAGAAATCAAACGTAAGATTTCAATTCGAACTTCTCTCGTTCCTGTAGAATGGAAAGGGCATAAGATAAATGTATTAGATACTCCTGGATATTTTGATTTCCTAGGAAATGTAAAAGAAGCTTTAAGTGTTTCAGATGCAGCGGTAATCGTTATGAAAGCTGGAAGTGGTATTGAAGTAGGAACAGAAAAAGTATGGGAGGCTTGTGAAAGTATAAGCTTACCCCGTATGCTTTATATTACAGAAATGGATGCGCCAAATGTGAACTTTGAAGCGCTTCTTGAAGGGTGTAAAGCTAAATTTGGTCCAAGCGTAGCCCCTATGCAAGTACCTTGGTATGATGGAGAAAAGTATGTGGGTTACATTCATGCAGTCAAAATGGTGGCAAGAAAATTTGAAGGAGATAAAGTAACCGAATGCCCAGTTCCAGCAGGATATGAAGAGGAGTTGAAACTTGTTCGAACGATGATTCTTGAAGCTGTTGCTGAAACAGACGAAACACTTATGGAAAAATATTTTGCTGAAGAAGAAATCACAGTCAGTGAAATAGAAAATGCACTTAAAGTGGGTGTAGCATCCGGTGATATTGTACCTGTATTATGTGGCAATGCAATAGATCGTGCAGGTATACGTACATTGATGGACAACATTATCCGCTGTTTTCCCTCACCAGATGAAGCAAGGAACCCTTGTGAAATAGAAGGTAAGACAGGTATTTTTATATTTAAAACAATGGTAGATCCATTCATTGGCAAGTTCTCTTTATTTAAAGTAAAAAATGGAAAAATTAGCAGAGATGACAGTTTGCTCGATATACGAACAGGTGAAAGTGAGAAATTTGTTCACCTCTATATTCTTCAAGGCAAGGAGCAAGTTGAAGTTGAAACTTTAAATGCAGGTGATATTGGTGCAGTTGCTAAATTAAAAGATGTGAACACCAATGATACGTTGTGTGATAAAGAGGCAGGGTTTGAGTATGAAGCCATAGAATTTGATAAACCTTACGTAAAGATGGCGATTTTCCCTCTTGGTAAAGGTGATGAAGAAAAGATGTCCTTATCTCTTGCAAAACTTATGGCAGAAGATAAGACTTTCTATACAGAATATGATAAGGAAACGCATGAAACGGTTATTTATGGCATAGGCGAACAACAGCTTGATGTTATTGTGAGTATGTTGTTGGAGAAATTCAAAGTAGCAGTTAAGCTAGAAAAGCCAACCACACGTTACCGTGAAACGATTAAAGGCAAAATGCAAGTGCGTGGTAAACACAAGAAACAATCCGGTGGGCATGGTCAATACGGAGATGTAGTGATGGAATTTGAGCCTTCTGGTGACTTAGAAATGCCTTATATCTTTGAAGAAAAAGTATTTGGTGGAGCTGTTCCAAAACAATACTTCCCTGCTGTTGAAAAAGGGTTAGAAGAATGCATTCATAAAGGGGTGCTCGCAGGTTATCCTGTAGTAGGTCTTAAAGCTATATTATTAGATGGATCTTATCATCCCGTTGACTCTTCAGAAATGGCTTTCAAGATGGCCACAACTATGGCTTTTAAAGAAGGTGTTGTAAAAGCTAAACCAACTATTCTTGAGCCTATTTCCCATGTGGAAATCAGCGTGCCAGAAGAATATACAGGAGATATTATGGGAGATATGAAGAAGCGACGTGGACGCCTTATTGGTATGGAACTTAGGGGTAGAAAGCAAATTATTATTGCTGAAGTACCTATGTCAGAGCTTTATCGCTATGCGACAGATCTGCGTTCAATGACGCAAGGACGAGGCAGTGTGGAATATAACTTTGAGCGTTACGAAGAAGCACCACAAGAAATACAAGAAAAAGTTATTGAAGCAAGAAAAGAAATGGCTTAGAAATAAAAGAAGTAACTGATTTTAAATAATAAAAGGCTATGAAACGAGATAGAATTCTAGTTTCACAGCCTTTTTGCTATTTAAAAATTGATAAATAGTTGATAGGAACTTCCTATGTTAACCCAACTATATTTTTGCGTTAATAATAATAAGATGAAGAAAGCATAGCAAAAGTTCCTGCAAATATTAAAAGGTAGAGAACAAAAATAACAAGGGTAAAGATAAAGGCTCCAAGCCCTGCACGATTCCAAGTTTGTTGTGTAGCGAGGAAGTCTTCCAAGTTATCAAATTTACCACTTCGCCAAGCCCATTCATTCCCTTTGACGCCACATACGAACATCCAGATGAAATTAAATAATGGAATAAGGCAAAGAAGTGGCAAGTAGCTGTAGTTACCAACACCCCACATGGCATTGAAGAAAAAGGCGCCCCAGTTCCATTTTTTAACTTCATCTGGGACTACACCTTCTTGATAAGGTGTTTTAGGTGTTGTATCCATCTCAGCACAGACAGGAGTATAGCTTGGTGATGTATTAACTTGTGGACGTGTATAGACTGGCTCATCTATAGACCCTTGCCCCGTTTGCCAAGGTGGGTCCATGTTGATGGATTGACTTGTATTAGTGGTTGGTGCTACCGTAGGTTCCATAGGTGCTTCTTGGGCAAGAAAAGCACCACAAGAAGAGCAAAAAGCTTCGGTCCCTTCAAGAGGGGCATTACATTTTGGACAATTCATATGTAAGTTCTCCTTTAATAAATTTCAAAATTAAATAAGGCTACGATTAGGAATGTGTATAAAATAAGGAATAATACAGTACCGACAAGTGAGAAGATAAACTGTCCAATGCCTCCCCTATTCCAAGTTTTTTGAATCATTAAGAACTTCTCAATATCTTGAGGTCCACGATAGTTGCCACTTTTCCAAGCCCATTCATTTCCTTTGAACCCACAGAAAAAGATCCAGACAAAATTGAAGTAAGGGATAAGACATAAAAGTGGTAAATAAGTTTTGTTACCAACACCCCACCAAATATTGAACATAAAAGCGCCCCAGTTCCATTTTTTGATTTCTATTGGGATACCGTTCGCATATTGATAAGTAGGTTTAATTCCTTCATAAGTGATAGCTTGCCCACAATTGGGACAAAAGTTTTCACCATGAAGCTTGGCATGACAGATTGGGCAATTCATAAGGTTCCTCCCTAAATTATAAAATAAACGAATTTGAATATTACAATTTTAGTATATATCAATTTTCATTAAATGTCACCTTTCTTCTTATGGACGCATATACCTAGAACATAGCTAGATTGAAATGAATAAAGAGGAGATGAAGGGGTGGGAACATTTGAATATTTAAAGGAGCTGAATATCCTTTCGACTATAGTAAGGTTAAGTCTGGCCACTCTTTTTGGAGGAATTATTGGATTTGAGAGAGGGCGAAAGAGAAGACCAGCAGGACTTAGGACTCATATTTTGGTGTGTATAGGCGCCACTCTTGCAATGCTTACCAATCAATATGTTGTGCAAATATTGGGGGTCGGACAGGATGCCACTAGGCTAGGTGCACAAGTCATAAGTGGAATAGGTTTTCTTGGTGCAGGGACAATATTGGTCACAGGGAAACAACAAGTAAAAGGGTTAACAACTGCAGCAGGATTATGGGCATGTGCCTGTATGGGGCTTGCTATTGGAATTGGTTTTTATGAAGGTGCAGTGATTGGTTGTCTATTCATTTTAGGTGGAGTAAGTGTCTTGCATAAGTTAGATATGTACTTAGTTAGTCGTGCAAAAGAAGTAGAGTTTTATATTGAAATTGCCCATATACAAGATTTAGGAGATATACTTACTCGCTTAAAAGTAGATAAAATTCAGGTTGTTGCCCTAGAGATTACTAAATGTAGAATAGAGGGTATGGAGAAGATAGGAATGTTTATTACTCTTAAACTTTGTAAGCATTATACCCACTTAAGTTTAATAGAAACATTTGCTAGTATGCCACAAGTAGAGTATATTGAGGAAATATAAATAATTTACATTAGGCGTTGATTTTCCTTAAATCATATGATAGAATTACTTTGACATAATATAAATAAATATGAATATTTGTGTAATGCTAAGAAACGAAGTAGTAATACCAACTTTTTTTTCAGAGAGCTATTGGATGGTGAGAAATAGCAAGAAAGTGTATGAACTCGTCGTGGAGCATCTTAATTGAACTTAAGTAGATTAAGCGGGCCTTCCCGTTATAGAAGACATAAGTGCAGCCTCTATAGGCTGAATTAGAGTGGTACCGCGAAATTATGCCTTTCGTCTCTATAGTTTTAGAGATGAAGGGCTTTTTTATATTAACCTAGAAATTAAGTTTAGTTTTCAGGTTAATGATTACAGCTGCTTAATTTTGTTTATTATAAAGGAGGAATCATCATGCAATACAACCCACAAGAAGTTGAACAAAAGTGGAGAAAAAGATGGGAAGAAAATCCTATCAATGAAGATACTGAAGACAAAAAACATTACTACTGTTTAGATATGTTCCCATATCCATCAGGAAATGGTCTTCATGTAGGACACTGGAGAGGTTACGTTTTATCAGATGTTTGGAGTCGTTATCAAATTCTTCATGGATACCATGTGCTTCATCCAATGGGATGGGATGCTTTCGGTCTTCCAGCAGAAAACTATGCGATCCAAAAGAAAGTACATCCAGCGATTGCTACAGCTGAAAATGTACAAAACTTCAAACGTCAACTTCAAGAAATTAGTGCTGTATATGATTGGGATAAAGAAGTTAACACAACAGATCCTAACTATTACAAATGGACACAATGGATTTTCCTTAAAATGTTTGAACAAGGCTTAGCTTATGAAAAAGAAATGCCAATTAATTGGTGTCCATCATGTAAAACAGGTCTTGCCAACGAAGAAGTTAAAGATGGTGGATGTGAACGTTGTGGTAGCACAGTGACAAAGAAAAATCTTCGTCAATGGATGCTCAAAATCACAGCTTACGCAGAAAGACTTCTTAACGACTTAGATGGCTTAGAGTGGCCAGAAAAAGTTAAGAAAATGCAAGCTGACTGGATTGGAAAAAGTTATGGTGCTGAAATTGACTTCAATGTAGAAGGCACTAATAAAAGCCTTAAAGTTTTCACAACACGTCCAGATACACTTTATGGTGCAAGCTTTATGGTACTTGCTCCAGAACATGCAGATGTACTTGAACTTGCTGATGAAAGCCAAAAAGCGGCTGTTGAAAAATATGTATTTGATGCATCTACTAAATCATCGGTTGACCGTATGGCTGACAAAGAGAAAACAGGTGTATTCTTAGGAAAATATGCGATTAACCCACTTAACGGAAATCGTCTGCCAATCTGGATTTCAGACTATGTACTTGCAGACTACGGTACAGGTGCTATCATGTGTGTACCAGCCCATGATGAACGTGACTTTGCATTTGCAACTAAGTTTGAACTTCCAATTATCCAAGTTATTTCAAAAACTGGAGAACAAGAAACACTTACAGAAGCATTCACTGAAGAAGGCATTATGATTAACTCAGGTGAGTTTGATGGTATGAAATCAAGCGAAGCTAAAGTGAAAATTCCAGATTACCTTGAATCAAAAGGTATTGGGACAAAAACAACAAATTACAAACTTCGTGACTGGGTATTCTCACGTCAACGTTACTGGGGCGAGCCAATTCCAGTAGTACATTGTGATTGCTGTGGTGTAGTGGGTGTGAAAGAAGAAGACCTTCCAGTAAGACTTCCAGACGTAGAAAGCTACGAGCCAACAGGTACAGGTGAATCTCCACTTGCGGCTATTGAAGAGTGGGTAAATACAACTTGTCCAAAATGTGGTGGTCCTGCAAAACGTGAAACAAACACAATGCCGCAATGGGCTGGATCTTCTTGGTACTTCTTAAGATATCCAAACCCACACAATGATAAAGAACTTATTAGCCAGGAAGATATGAAAAAATGGTTACCAGTTGATATGTACGTAGGAGGTATTGAACATGCCGTTCTTCACTTACTTTACGCACGTTTCTACACTAAATTCTTAAATGATATTGGCGTAGTAGATTTTGCAGAACCATTCAAACGTCTCTTTAACCAAGGTATGGTTACAAAAGATGGCGCTAAAATGAGTAAATCAAAAGGAAACGTTGTTTCTCCAGATGAACTTGTAGAAAAATATGGTTGTGACTCACTTCGTATGTACGAACTCTTCATTGGACCACCAGAACTTGATAGTGAATGGGATGATAGAGGAATTGAAGGGGTATACCGTTTCTTAAATAAAGTTTGGAAACTGATTAGTGAAAACAAAGAAGTAGAATCTACAAAAGAAATGGAACGTATCCGTCACAAAATGGTATATGACATTACACAACGTATGGAAGGCTTTAACTTAAATACAGTTGTAAGTGGTTTCATGCAATATACAAACAGCTTAGTAGATATACAAAAACAAGCAGGTGGTATTGACCACGAAACAATTAAAACACTTATTGTTTTACTTGCACCATTTACACCTCACATCAGTGAAGAGTTATGGGAGCAAGTAGGAGAAGCAGGCAGTGTATTTGCACAAGCCTGGCCAACTTATGATGAAGCAAAGATGGTAGAAGATGAACTTGAAATCGCTATTCAAGTAAGTGGTAAAATGGCTGGTAAAATCACAGTTGCAGCAGATGAAGCAGAAGAAAGTGTTCTTGCAAAAGCACGTGTTGCAGCTGCAGCAAGACTTGAAGGTAAACAAATCGTAAAAGAAATTTATGTTAAAGGTCGTATCGTTAACATCGTTGCAAAATAATAAAAAAAGTCCTATACCACTTTAAAGTGATATAGGACTTTTTTTATATAGAAAGAGGTATAGTAAAAAACTTCCTATCTAGATACAATAGGAAGTTTAATAAAAGTATTTATGCAGTGTACTTATTGCATACTGTTTTGCATCATACGTAAAAAAGCATCAAATTGAGTACGCTTCCCTGCTGGAAGAGAGTTGCGAAGTTCTACCATGAGAGCTTGTTGTCTCTCAGGTGTCATTTGTACGTTATAGCGCTGAGCTTCACTAGAAATCGTCATCATAGCAGCCATAAACTGAGAAGGGTCTTTCACGGAACGTAAAGTACGTTCAAGGGTCATTAAAAAGTTTTTGTTAATGCCTGCAAAGGCAGGATGATCACAAAATGCCATTCTATATTACCTCCTTATTATTTGGGTGATTAACTATTATTATTATTATTATTATTATTATTAGGTTTCATAAAAGCTGATAGTAAATTAATCATTTGTCGTTGTTTATCATCTAAGAGTGGAGAAAGTGCATTGAGCATATCAGCAGGATTTGGGCCAGAAGATTTATTAGATGCAGGTGGTGGATCTGATGTTGTAGAAGATTGAGGTGGTACCATATCTTTAAAGAAGTTAGCAAAATTGAAAGGTGAAGATTCAGATGCTGGTAGTGGTTCAGGCTCAATTTCAAAATTAGCAGAAGATGGAGTGGAGTCTGAACTTCTATCCATCTGAGATAAAATATTTTTAACTTCGCTAAGTTTCATGAGAGCATCTATAATATAAGTTTTATCAGGATTTAAACTACCACGAATATCTGTAAGTAGCTTATTTTCCCAGTTTTCACCACGCATCATGGATACTTCTGGTTCTATAGTAGAGGCATTATTGTTATAAAGCTGAACAACAGAAATAAATTCTAATAGTTTGAGGGAAATAGCCAAATTTTTTTGCATACCCCGATCTAGATAGGGTAGAACACTTTTACATACACGCATAAGTTCGGTATTGACTTGATCATCAAGCTGATTTCCGCTGCGATAAGGTACAGGTGATGTGGACATGGTGGTCCCTCCTTATTATTAATCTTTATAATGTATGCGGTTGGAGGATTGTCATAGAACATAAAGTAAAAAGGATTAAAGTTTGATTAAAAACAGAGAGAATAGATAGAAAAATTTTAATATGTGTATATAATTAAGGTTAGGTTTAAATAAATGATGATTAGGAATAGAATGAGATTGAATGGAATTAGAAAAAGGAGAGATGAGAATATGAAAATAAAATTATGTTTTAAAACAGTGCTAAGTTGTGTCCTGCTAAGTTTATGTTTGAGCATGCCAGCATATACACAAGCAACGAGTACGCCTATGACAACAGAGGCATTTATGAAGGTACTTAAACCATTAGATCCTTTTAATCGCTTAGATGTACAAAGTGTATCTGGGGCACCACTAACAAGAGAAAAAGCAGCAGCAATTCTTGTAAAACTCATGGGGTATGAAGGGATTGCAAAAGATTATCAAACCAGCTCTATTTTCAGTGATGTAAAAGGATATAATGGAGAAATCAGTATAGTGAAACAGCTAGAGATTATGAATGGTGTAAATGAAAATACATTCAATCCAAGGGGAACTGTAACAAAAGAGCAGGGAGAAACCATTGCTAAACGTGTAGAAGAAAAGCTAAAGGCACCTACTCAGTGGAAGCATGCCTTTTATGCCTTATCTTCAAGTAGTCAAATGGAAATGATACCTCTATATGATGCAGTAAGCTTTGGATGGGCACAGGTAGTATATGATGAAGGAACACAACAATTTAAATTAGAAAGTAACAACAATCAAAATGATTTTAAAGTTCCTCAAGGTTTTGAAAAACCTATGGATTTAGCTAAGGTTAATCAAGTGGAACAGTATTTGATGATATTTTTTGAAGATAGTGGTCAAGAGGCTCAAAAACTTTTAAGAGATGAGAAACAAAGGGAAGCATTAATTGCAGATATGGTGAGTTTATGTAACCAAATTTCAAAAGATGGTCAGACAAGAAGCTTTGATGGGATAACCATAGACTTTGAAAACTTTATAAGTAGTGACTTAAAGGCACCTTATGTACAGTTTTTAAAGGAGTTAGACCGTGCCCTTGAAATAAATAATAAGAAATTAAATGTAGCACTTCAACCTACCAACCATTTTAAGGGATATGACTACAAAGTAATAGGTGAAGTGGCAGACCGTATTATCTTAATGGCACATGATTATGCACCAAAGAAGCTTTCACCTTTTGAGCAAGAAATAGGGGTAATTATGACACCTATGACACCTATTAATGAAATCTACAAAGCTTTTTGTGCGATTACCCATCCAATTACAGGTGTTCAAGATACTAATAAAATAGTTCTTCAGATTTCATATGGAAGCACACAATGGCAGGTGCAAGACGGAAAGGTATTAAATGCTAAACCTTATACACCAACCTACGATAAGATTTATGAGCGCCTTAGAATAAGTGATACACAGGCAATTTACGATGAGCAATATCAAAATCCTTATGCCGTTTATGAGCAAAATGATGTGAAAAATATTATCTGGTATGAAAATAATAAGAGTGTGCAAGCTAAAATAGATTTAGCAAAGCTCTTTGGCATTCAAGGTGTTTCCTATTGGCGATTAGGCACTATTCCACAGTATGAATAAAGGACGTAGTTATTTTTACATAATCGGAAGAATATATTAATAATGAACCTATTATAGAAAGTAGGTAAGTTATGGATCAGTTTATGCGTATTAATCTAGAAAGGGATGTCAATGAGATTGCAAAGCTTATAAAAGGTTATATGACTAAAACTTATATAAATGAACTCACCAGTGAAGTATTTAGGTGCGAAGAAATATGTAGCCATAATCGTTCGAAAGAGGTTCAGCTTTTAGAAGCACTCATGCCATTCATACCTGTTGAAAAAAAAATGATTCTTGAAGAACTAGGAAAAATGCTTAGATATGAGCAAGTGGCTAATATGATGCTTCCTAAAATTTTAACTTCTTATAATTCTACAGGGATGCGACAAGAATCCAATGAAGTTATGATACAAGAAGTGGTTATTAAAGCACTTTTGTTTAAGATTATGAATACAGTAGAAAACCGCTAGAACATAAGTTGTTCTAGCGGTTTTCTATTTACTTATGGGAGGTAGTGTTAGAAAGAAATACAAAAGCTAAAACCATGAGGATAAGTGTGTTAGACGACTTACCATCACTACCACCAAAAGGATTTTTGCCATTCATAAATAAGAATGCTATAAGGATAAGCCATATCCACTCGCTATTGCCGCCCATTAAACTTGGTAAGCTTCTTGTAGTGTCTTCGGGAATTGCGTTATAGAAGCAGTTGGTAGCATCCTCTGTTTGAGGAGTAAAGTTAATAGATTCAGACATAGGAAATGCCTCCTAAATTGAGTTATCTACCACTATTCTATTAGCAGATATGGCAAAAAATACTATTTAATTATGAGCGCGTTGCTCAAATTAGCATAAGCTAAAGCTATTATTACAGCAGAAGAAAAGAACGATGATGATAATCCACCAGTAGTTGCCGAATCCACATTCATTTTTGCAGCCACAGCCACCGTTATTACCACTAAATAAGTTCTCTATTAATTCGGTGCCATCCATGCAGCAGAAGAAAAAGAAAGCGATGATGATCCAGATCCAATAATTATTACACATATATAGTTACCACCTTTCATAACTTAACAAATTAATGTTGGGATTATTTACAATTAAAATAAAGTTTAAATTTCAGTTGATTTCAGTTGAAGTTTTTGTTTGAAGCTTTATTGCTACTTCAATATTATCTTATGAGATTTGGCAAAAAATGTTACTTATTTTTTCCATTTTTATCAAATAAAAAAATGATAAGAAGGAGAATAAGAAGTGTATCAGATGAAATCAAGGGATTTGGAGGTTCTACCTTCCTAGATGAAGGCCTAAAATGTGGATCAATATCACTATGTTCTAACTGTTCAGGTGTAAAAAGATTCATAGGTTCACTTCCTTATTTCGAGGATATCTTGTACTATACTATGAAAAAAACTATACTTATATACAAAATTTGAAATATATTATTGACATCTGAAAAATGATTGCATACAATTATACCAATAGCAATATTCAGATATTTAAATCATAAACTGAGTTATAATTCAAAAGGGGGATTAATATGTTCGAAATTGATAAGAAGTCAAATCTGCTAGAACTACCAGAAAATCGTTATCAACTCAAAGAAGTTGATGAAGCTGTTATGTTTAGAGAATTCTATCCATATGAAGAAATTCCTAAAATAGCATTCAATAATGTGCATGTTCCTATTAATATGCCGTCAGAAATATGGATTACAGATACAACCTTTAGAGATGGTCAACAATCAAGAGCGCCTTATACAACACAACAAATTGTAGAGATTTATAAGATGCTGGGTAGATTAGGTGGTCCTAAAGGGATTATTAGACAAACGGAATTTTTCCTTTATAGTGAGCAAGACCGACGTGCAGCCTTAGAGTGTATGAACCTAGGATATGAGTTTCCAGAGGTTACCTCTTGGATTCGTGCTTCTAAGAAAGATTTTAAATTTGTAAAAGACATGGGGATTAAGGAAACAGGTATTCTTGTAAGCTGTTCTGACTACCATATTTTCCACAAGTTGCATATGAAGCGCAGTGAAGCAATCGAGCATTATCTAGGCGTTGTTAAAGATTGTATTGAAGCTGGGGTAAAACCACGTTGTCACTTTGAAGATATTACACGTGCAGATATATTCCACTTTGTTATCCCATTTGCAAGAGAGCTTATGAAATTGATGGAGGAGACTGGGGTACCTATTAAAATTCGTGCCTGTGATACTATGGGCTATGGCGTGTGTTATCCAGGTTCTATGATCCCAAGAAGTGTTCATGGCATTATCTACAACTTGCATAAGGATGCAGGTGTACCACATGAACTTATTGAATGGCATGGGCATAATGACTTCCACCGTGCAGTAGCCAATTCAACTGTAGCATGGTTATACGGTGCAAGTAGTGTCAATTGCTCACTATTTGGTATAGGTGAGCGTACAGGGAATACCCCTCTAGAAGCCATGGTGATAGAATATGCACAGCTTAAGGGATGCTTAGATGGTATGGATCCTACAGTGATTACAGAGCTTGCAGAGTACTTTGAAAGAGAACTTGGGGAAGTGATTCCACCAAGGACACCTTTTGTAGGGAAAAACTTTAATGTAACCCGTGCAGGGATTCATGCAGATGGACTTTTGAAAAATGAAGAAATTTATAACATTTTTGATACAGGTAAAATCCTTAATCGACCAGCTAGAGTAGCGATTAGTAATACATCTGGATTAGCAGGTATTGCACACTGGATTAATAGCAATCCAAGTTTACAGACATTTAAAAATATAGATAAAAATGATCCTCTCTGCCTCTATTTAAAACAATGGGTAGATGAAGAGTATGAAAATGGTCGCGTGACGCTCATTACAGATGAAGAGTTAGAAGTGTTAATCCGAGAATACGTTAGTAAAAAAGAATAGAGAGAAAAAGTTTAGTAAGAAAACAGTGCTTAAATGATACAGAAAGCCTAGAAATAAGGAGGAGAAGATAAAAAGTGATAGATGAGATACAAAAGGGTTGTACAAAATATACTATAGAATAAATTTTTAAAATTATATATAATATTTTATATAGATTAAAATATAGGAGGGGAAACATGGCACTTACATTGACTGAGAAAGTATTGAAAGCACATCTTATAGAAGGGAAAATGACAAAAGGAAATGAAATAGGTATTCGTATAGATCAAACACTCACCCAAGACTCAACAGGAACTATGGCTTATTTACAGTTTGAAGCAATGGGGATTGACCAAGCTAAGACAAAGCGTTCAGTTGCCTATATTGACCATAATATGCTCCAACAAGGTTTTGAAAATGCAGATGACCATAAATACCTTCAAACTGTAACCCATAAACATGGTATTTACTTTTCAAAACCCGGAAATGGGATTTGTCATCAAGTCCATTTAGAACGCTTTGGCGTGCCAGGGCAGACGTTACTAGGATCAGATAGCCATACACCAACTGGTGGTGGCATTGGAATGATTGCCATTGGAGCGGGAGGCCTAGATGTAGCTGTAGCCATGGGGGGGGGGACTTATTATATCACCATGCCACAAGTTATAAATGTAGAGCTTACAGGGAAGTTAAGACAAGGAGTATCTGCTAAGGATATTATTTTAGAAGTACTTCGTAAGTTAGGGGTAAAAGGTGGACTTGGGAGAGTGGTTGAATATACAGGTGAGGGGATTCAATCTTTATCTGTACCAGAGCGTGCAACGATTACTAACATGGGTGCAGAACTTGGTGCAACCACATCTGTTTTTCCAAGTGATGAAGTAACTCACTCTTTCTTAAAGGCACAAGGAAGAGAAGAAGTATTTACAGCTTTGCAGCCAGATGAAGGTGCTCTCTATGATGATAAATTAGTTATTGACTTAGATGAGTTAGAGCCATTAGTAGCCCTTCCTTATAGTCCAGACAATGTGAAGACTGTTAGCGAAGTGGCTGGAATAAAAGTAGATCAAGTGGCTATTGGAAGTTGTACTAATGGATCTTACGTAGACCTTGTGAAAGTCTCAAAAATTTTAAAAGGTAAGACAGTTCATCAAGACGTAAGTCTTGTAATTTCACCAGGGTCTAAACAAGTTTTAACCATGCTTGCAGCAAATGGTGCATTAGCTGACTTAGTGGCAGCAGGGGCACGTATACTTGAGTCAGGATGCGGTCCGTGTATTGGAATGGGGCAGGCACCTGCAACAGATGCCATTTCCCTTCGTACATTCAACCGTAACTTTAAAGGGCGTTGTGGAACCACATCAGCAGATGTATATCTAGTAAGTCCTGAGACTGCAGCTATTAGTGCTCTCACAGGTGTACTCACGTCTCCTCTTGCTATAGAAGATGTAGCATTGCATGTAGAGATGCCAGAAGCTTTTGTAGTAAATGACAATATGGTAATTTCCCCAAGTATGACACCGAGTGAAGTAGAGGTAGTTAGGGGGCCTAATATCAAACCTTTCCCACTTAATAAGCTTCTAACAGATTGTAAAGGAAAAGTACTTATTAAGGTAGAAGATAATATTACAACTGATCATATTATGCCTTCTAATGCAAGCCTATTACCATTCCGTTCTAATGTACCACATCTTGCTAAGTTCTGCTTAACACCCTGTGACCCAGAGTTTCCAAATCGAGCAAAGGCTAATGGTGGAGGGATTATTGTAGGAGGAGATAACTACGGTCAGGGGTCCTCTCGTGAGCACGCAGCCCTTGCACCATTAGAACTTGGCATTCGGGCAGTTATTACAAAGAGCTTTGCACGTATTCATAAAGCCAATCTCATTAACTCGGGGATTATACCGCTTGTATTTGTGAATGCCACAGATTATGACACCATTGATGTGATGGATGAATTAGAGATTCCGGATGCAAAAGTGCAAGTGGCTAATGAAATGTATTTAATCATTGAGAATAAAACGAAAGCGTTAACATACAGCGTAAAGTTAGAAGTCTCTCCTCGTGAAAGACAAATGCTCCTTTTAGGTGGCAAAATCAATATGATTAAAGAAGCAGTACAAGAAGGCAGATAGGTTTTTAGAATCACAAAATATAGATTAAAAGCAAGGGGGACATAGAACATGGATAAATTACAAAGGGCAAGTGAGCATTTTGCAAAGATTGTGGAGGAGCAATTAGCACGTGTAGAACGTATGAAACAAGACCCAGGTCCTGTAGATTATGAGAAAATGGATAAGATTATTATTGGGTGTTGTGGTGGTGATGGTATTGGTCCAGCCATTACAACTGAAGCTGAAAGGGTGCTTCAATTTGTTTTAAAAGATGAAGTTGCAAGTGGGAAGATTGAATTTAGACAAATCCAGGGCTTAACAATTGAAAATCGTATTGCTATGAATAAAGCAATTCCAGACGATGTATTAGATGCTATTAAGGCTTGTGATATTATTTTAAAAGGGCCTACAACAACCCCTTCAAAGGGAGATGGACCAAACATAGAAAGTGCTAACGTTGCCATGCGTCGTGAGTTAGACTTATTTGCTAACGTACGTCCTGTAAATGTGCCAGAGCTTGGTATCGACTGGACTTTCTACCGCGAAAATACAGAAGGGGAATATGTCCTTGGAAGTCGTGGTATACATATTGATGAAGACGTAGCATTTGACTTTAGAGTAATTACGACTCAAGGTGTTAAACGTATTGCCAGAGCGGCCTTTGAGTTTGCACGCAAAAATGGAAAGAAACGTGTAGCGATTATTACTAAGGCGAATATCCTTAAAAAAACAGATGGTAAGTTTTTAGAACTTTGCTATGAAGTGGCCAAAGAATACCCAGAAATTGAAGCGGATGACTGGTTTGTAGATATTATTTCAGCTAACCTTATCAACGAAAAGGTAAGAGGCGGATTTGAAGTATTTGTACTCCCTAACTTATATGGGGATATCATTACAGATGAAGCAGCCCAAATCCAAGGTGGTGTAGGGACAGCAGGAAGTGCTAATGTAGGGAATCGTTATGCTATGTTTGAAGCAATTCATGGTAGTGCACCACGTATGGTAGAAACAGGGCGTGCGCAGTATGCAAATCCAGCGAGTATGATTAAAGCTGCAGAGTTACTCCTTCGCCATATTGGCTATAAGAAAAAAGCAGACTGTGTCATTAAAGCGCTAAGTATTGCCAATGAAACAGTACAAATGACTGGACGTAGCGATGGGGCTACAGGAGCAGCCTTTGCAGATTGCGTAATCAATAACTTATAGATGGAAAAATAGATTAGAATGAAAAGTGGCTGCCACAAAGTAAAGTGGTTGCTACTTTTTTGTAAGATAAACATAAAGAATCGCTTAAAACGATTTATTAAGGTTAAGCTATTATAGAGTTTAGTTTATTGAGGGTGATAAATGATAGTCCTCAAAATAAAATCACAAGGGGTATAAATGATGGAGAATCAAAGGAGTGTAACAATACAACCCAAGCAAAGGGGATTAAGTGGGAGTGCGTTAAAGTGGATTGCCATTGTAACGATGCTAGTTGACCATACGGCTGCAACAATAGTAAACAAGTGGCTTTTACTAGAAGGGGTAGACTTTATGAGCATGGACTTTAATACACAGCTAGGTGAGCATGCGATGGGGCTTTTGGCACTTTATGGAATTATGAGAATGATAGGACGTATAGCTTTTCCTATTTTTTGTTTTTTACTTGTTCAAGGATTTACGCATACTCATGATGTGAAAAAATATATTTTAAGGTTAGGTGTATTTACACTTATTTCAGAAATTCCTTTTGATTTAGCCTTTAAAGGAACATTTTTCTACTGGGGCTATAACAACGTATTCTTTACCTTATTGTTTGGTGTGTTTGTCATGTGGGGCATAAAGGTTGTAGAGGAACAAAGTAGCTGGGGAACAAGTTTGAAATGTGTATTAAAGATATTGGTAGCAATAGGAGGAATGATAGCTGCTATTATATGTCATACAGATTATTCATGGATGGGTATTTTTTGTATTACGCTTCTCTATGTGACACGGAACAACAAGGTAAAACAAATTATAGTAGGGTGCATCAGCTTTGCTTTTGAAATCGTTGCACCACTAGCTTTTATTCCAATTGGATTTTACAACGGTCAACGTGGGAGGAATATGAAATATTTCTTCTACATCTTCTATCCAGCTCATTTACTTATTCTTTATCTCATTGCACTCATGTTTTAAAATGATGCTTCTAAAAATTTCTGATAGGCATAGGTCTAAATAGGACAGCCCTTTTCATATATTTTAATAGGTACAAAGGTACATATAGGATATGGGGGGAAACTAATGAAGGTAGGAAGAAAAAGAGTTATAGGTGTAACAATACTTGTAGGTCTTGTTGTAATGGCATCTTGTTGTTTATGGAATGAATATAAGGGACAGTCCAAGTATGTTCTAAATGAATATTTAAAAGCTATGAATAGCAGAGACTACAAGTATGCAGTCTCACTCATACATAAAGATGAGAGACTAGAGGATTTTAGCAATGAAGAGTTAATAAGCTTTATGTATAACTACTTTGAAGAAAAAAACTTTGTGAAAGTAGAAGTGAGTAAAAAAGAAATAGGTGTTCAAAAGGTAGATGCGCAAAAAAAAGTTTATGAAGTTAAGTATATTTTCGAAGCACAAAAGGTAACCAGTACGTTAAGCCTCGTGAAAGTATCAGATAGGTGGGAAGTAGTTTTTCCTTTTAAAATGGAAGATGTACATATTTATACACCACTTGGCTCAAGTGTATGGTTTGGGCAAGAGCAAGTGACAACAAAAGAGGAAAATAAGTATATAGTGAAGAATGTATTGCCGGGAAACTATGTAACGCGCATTACTTTTCCAGATGAAGTGTGTGAAGACTATATCACAACAATCAATGTTCCGTCTGAAACAGAGGTAGTTATTCCTTATCAAATGGTAGAGGTAAGCATAGAGTGTATGAGTGGAACAGTTGTAGAATTAAGTGGAGAAAAGCAAGTTAATAAAAATGGATTTGTATGTTTTGAAAATGTTTTAGAAGGGGTATATCCTTTAAAGATTTATGACCAATATGGTAATATTGAACCCTATGAAGAGCATATAAGTGTTTCACAAAATAATAAGCAATTTAAGGTGGAAGAGCTTACTTTATCAGCATTAGGCAATGACAGACTAAGAAAAAGTGTGGATGCATTTTATAATGCATATCTAGAAGGCATTAAAACCCATGAAAGTGAATTTATTACCCAATTTGCTACACCAGAAATAGGCCCACATTTGATAGAGGCGTTCGAGGCTTGGTTCATCAAAGGTAAAGATGTGCAAGATGCTAAAATGGAAGTTGAAATACAAGAAATTAAGATGACAAAAGAAGGAAGCTTAGAAGTTGAAACATTAGAAGTGGTCAAAATGCGTAACAAAGAAATAGATGCAGGTGGCAAAGTGTACGAACAAGAATATCAGGTGACTTTAAAGTGGATTATGGAACTGATTTGTCAAGGAGATACGTATAAATTGAAGGACCGAAGCATAGAAGAAAGCCTTGTTTCTTACAAAGATAAAGATGGAAAATGGATTGCATATTAAATATTGAAAAAACCATTGCACTTTTTATAGAATTTGTTAGAATAGGGTTTGTATACATAGATACGCGTACCGAAAAGGTGCGGGTAAGGAGGAAAAAAGTGAGTTACAGTACAGCTGGAACAGATAAAGCTTCTTTAAGGGGAAGAGTGTTTAATGCAATTAGAGAAGCCATTTTAGATGGGAGCTATCAACCGGGAGATGTATTACGAGAAAGTAGTATAGCTAATGAACTAGGCGTAAGTAGGACACCTGTAAGAGAAGCCATTAGACAACTTGAACTTGAAGGACTAGTACACTCTATTCCAAACAAAGAAACCGTTGTAGCTGGTATTACGGATGAGGATGTAGAAGATATTTATCTTATTCGTTCAAGACTTGAAGGGTTAGCTGCTCGAAAAGCAGCAACTAAAATTACCGATGAAGACTTAAGACAAATGGAAGAAATTTTAGCTTTGACCGCTTTTTATGTTGAGAAAAATGAATTTAATCAACTTAAAGAGCTTGATCATAAATTCCATGACATTATTTATAATGCAACACGCAGTAAAACGCTTAACCATATCCTTTCTGATTTTCATCACTATGTGCAGAAGGCAAGAAAAGCTTCTATTTCTACACCAGGTAGAGCAAAAGAATCTTGGAAAGAGCATGAAGCCATCTACTTAGCGCTAAGAGATAAGGATGGAGAAACAGCAGAAAAGCTTATTGAGCAACACATTAAAAATGTAGAATACAATATGCATCTTAATATTGATTGATAAAGAATCCCCGTAATGCTTGTATAAGTGCACTACGGGGATTCTTGTATGCTCGAAGAGGCGCTATTTTACTATAAGTTTTAGACTTAAAGTAAGCTTTCAAGTTCTTCCGAAGTTGTTTCCCAGTTGCCATAGAGTGTAGCCACATCTGCTTCAGATTGAGCCTTTAGGTTAAGTACCTCGCGTGATTTATCTGGGTCTGTATAGATTTCTTCTAGACAAAGCTGTTCATCAAAAGTGATCACTTCAGTTTCTTTTGATTCAATCTGTGCTTCAATCTCTTTTAATGCAGCCTGCAGTTTTTTTATGCGATTTTGAAGTTCTTTTTGCTTTTGCCAGTCTTCTTTTGTAGAAGGCGTACTAGGCTTAGCATAAGCAGAAGAAGTAGAGAGGGTTATACTCACAGGGGCTTCCTTTTTCTTCTCCATAAAGTAGTCATAGTCACCTAGATACATGGTCATATGGTCATTTGCCATATCGAGTACTTTAGTAGCTGTCTGATTAATAAAATAACGGTCATGAGATACATAAAGAATGGTACCTTCATACTGGTTAAGTGCATTTTCAAGAACCTCTTTGGACATCATATCAAGGTGGTTAGTCGGCTCATCTAGGATGAGAAAATTGGCTTTAGAAAGCATGATTTTAGCGAGAGCTACACGGCCCTTTTCACCACCACTTAAAGCACGAATAGGCTTAAATACATCTTCACCTGTGAAAAGGAAGCTAGCTAACATATTACGAATTTCTGTATTTGTAAGATCAGGATAGGTATGTTGAATTTCTTCCATAATAGTAGCACTTAAGTCTAGAGTAGCATGCTCTTGGTCATAGTAACCAATATGTACGTTAGCACCTAGAGCGATAGTACCATTAGAGATATCCGAAGTCCCCATAATCATACGGAAGAGAGTTGTTTTACCGATACCATTTGGGCCTACAATAGCAACTTTTTCTCCGCGTTTGATGTCAAAGTCAATTCCACTAAAAAGTGTGCCATCTTCAAAAGATTTAGCAAGTGATTTGACTGTAAGGACATCATTTCCACTTGTAATACGTGGACTTAACACTAAGTTCATGGGTTTGTCATCAATCATAGGTAAGTCTATAATTTCTATTTTATCTAAAAGTTTTTCACGGCTTCTAGCACGTTTAATAGATTTTTCTCGATTAAACTGACGTAGCTTTGCAATGACAGCACGTTGTTTAGCTATTTCTTGTTGTTGCTTCTCATACTGATGCATAGCTGCTTCATAAACTTTTTCACTTTCAATAATAAAGTGACTGTAGTTCCCATTATAGACCATAGCGCGTCCAAACTCTAAGTGAATGACTTTAGTAACAACACGATCTAAGAAGTAGCGATCATGAGAGATAATAAGTACTGCCCCTTTGTAGCTTCTTAAGTAGTTTTCAAGCCACTCTGTAGCAGCAATATCTAAATGGTTAGTGGGCTCATCTAGAAGAAGTAAATCAGGTTCTTCTAAAAGAAGCTTAGCAAGTGCTACACGTGTTTTTTGTCCACCTGATAGCGTAGTGATAGGCTGATTGTAGATTTCTTCTTTTAGACCAAGCCCTTTAAGCACACCTTTTACTAAACTTTTATATTCATAGCCTTTTTTGTTTTCAAAAGTCATACGTAGTGCATCATAAGTGTGGGTAAGCTCCATGGAATGTGTTCTTGCAATTTCTTCTTCCATTTGATGTAGCTTTTCTTCTAAAGCAATGACTTCATCAAAAACATGCAAAAGCTCTTCGTAAACACTATGAGTAGAGTTAAATTGCATGTTTTGTTCTAAATAGCCAAGTGTTGCACCTTTGGCAAAGAAAAGGTCGCCGCCGTCGCAAGACAGTTCTCCTGTTAAAATTCTAAATAAAGTTGTTTTACCAGCCCCGTTATTTCCAACAAGGGCAACTTTTTCCGTATCTTCTATATGAAATGAAATATCTTTTAACACAACTTCTTCGTTAAAAGATTTACGTATACTATGGCAGTTAGCAATCATAAGTGAACCTCCTCGTTAATGTAGTTTCATATTAACAGAAAATCAGTAAAAATAAAAGTCAAGAATAGAAGGTGCAGATTGACAAAAAAAAAACTAAAATGCTATACTAGACTAATAGAAAGAGAAGGAGGTAAAGATGTGACTGAAGAGAGAAAAATTTCTATGGCAGTAATTCGTAGATTACCAAGATATTATAGAAATTTAGCAGAATTACTAGACAATGGTGTAACTAAAATATCTTCTAGAGAATTAAGTGAGAGAATGAAAGTTACAGCTTCTCAAATTAGACAGGATCTTAACAACTTCGGCGGTTTTGGACAGCAAGGATATGGATATAATGTAGAATATTTACACAAAGAAATAGGAAAAATACTAGGACTTGAAAAAACACATAGTATGATTATTGTAGGGGTAGGTAATTTAGGTCAGGCCCTTGCAAACTATACAACTTTTGCAAAACGTGGTTTTAATTTAATCGGATTATTTGATGTCAATCCAAGACTTGTAGGTATGAGTATTCGTGGCCTAGAAGTTATGGATATTGACCAGATGGAAGCGTTCGTAAAAGAACATAAAGTAGATATTGCCATTTTGACAATGCCTAAGACAAAAGTCAAAGAAACAGCTGAGAATTTGGCTAATTGGGGTGTAAGAGGACTTTGGAACTTCTCACCTGTAGATTTATTTGTACCAGATGGTGTACAAGTTGAGAACGTACATCTTTCACATTCATTAATGACGCTTGCGTATAAGATTAATGAAGGCGAAGAATAATTATGAGATTTTATTTAAATACTTCCAAGTAAGACGATAACATAGTCTTGCTTGGAAGTATTTTTGCTAAATAAAACTATTTAGGTAACTTTTACGTGACGATATATAAAGTACAGCAAGATAAAGAAAGAGAAAAAATGGTCAAAGGGGTTATAGATAAAAACTAGTATACGGTTAAGGTGTTGATAGCTAATGATTTGATCCAACAAAAGGAGAAAGAGCTTATAGGCTATTTAAAAGAGCAAGGCAATTTAACCTTTACTAGTACTTACATAATATAGTAGGCTATAAGCATATTGATAAATTGGATAAGAAGTTGGGGGATTCTAAAAAGTGATAGTAGGAATAGGGAATGATATAGTAGAAGTAGAACGTATTAAAAAAGTAGCTTTACGTACGCCAGCCTTTTTGGAGAAACTTTTGACAATAAATGAGAAAACACGTTTAGTAACTGGGGATAAGCTACAGTTTGAATCTATAGCAGGTGTATTTGCGGCTAAAGAAGCAGTGAGTAAGGCATTAGGTACGGGGTTTGTAAATTTTGAAGTAAAGGACATTGAAGTGACAAAGGATACAAAGGGAAAACCAGAGATTCAACTTCATGGAGGAGCCTTGATACTAGCGAGAGAGCTCGGGATTACGCACATACATCTTAGTATTTCACATACAAAAGATTATGCTACGGCTTTTGTGATTGCAGAAAAGGGGAATGTAGATGAAACTTGCAACAAAAAGTGAAATGAATCAGCTAGATCAAGAGGCACTAATCAAGTATCATATTCCAAGCCTGCTACTTATGGAACAAGCAGCGAGTAGGCTTTTTGAATACGTTGTGGCTCATCATAAAGGCAAACGCATCCTTATTCTATGCGGACCTGGAAATAATGGAGGAGATGGCTTAGCTCTAGCAAGACAACTTGTATGCTTAGGTGGTATGCAGGTGAGAATTGGCCTTGCAACAACTTTAGACAAGCTTTCAAAGGATGGAAAGTGCTATTATGCTATTTGTGAAAAGTTGGGGATACCTTGTGTGAACGTATTGATAGATAGGAAACAGCAAGAGGAACACATGGAATGGGCAGAGGTAATAGTAGATGGTATTTTTGGAACTGGACTTACAAGGAATGTAGAAGGGGACTTAGCGATGCTTCTTCAACAAGTTAACAAGGTAAATGCCTTTAAACTGAGCATTGATATGCCTTCAGGGATTGCATGTGATACAGGAGATGTATTAGGTGAAGCAATTAGGGCAGATTGCACCATCACTTTTCAAATGGGAAAGGTAGGGCAGTTTTTATATCCTGGCATGACTTATATAGGGGAGTTGAGAATTGTAGAAATTGGTATTCCAGGTCAGCTTGTAGAGGAAATGAGAGGAAAATACTGTGCTATTGATAAGACACTCGTGCAGAAGTTATTGCCTGATCGCCCAGTAAGGAGTAACAAAGGAAGTTATGGAAAAGTGTTAATGATAGGCGGACAAAAAGGGATGAGTGGAGCAATTTGTATGGCAAGCCTCGGAGCTATGCGTGTAGGGGCAGGAGTGGTAACTATAGCAGTACCTACAAGTTTGACAGATATAGTAGAACAAAAGGTGACAGAAGCTATGACGCTGCCTCTTCCAGAATGGCAGGGACACTTAGCAAAAGAGGCTGCAGAGGTGATACACGCTTGTATTAAAAACTACTCTGTAGTTAGTATAGGCCCAGGACTTGGTCGAGGAGAGGATTTGCAAAAGATCATGGAGGTTGTAGTACAAAGTGATAAACCACTTGTAATTGATGCAGATGGTCTACATGCTCTCAAGCCACATCTTGAAAAGCTAAAGCAGCGTACGGCTCCAGTTATTCTTACCCCACACGTAGGAGAAATGAGTGCATTATGTGGTGTAGGTATTCCAGAAATTTTGAATAGCCCCGTAGAATATGCCAGGACTTTTAGCGAGACATATAATGTAATTGTAGTCCTCAAGTTAGAACGTATGATTGTAGCAGTGCCAAGACAAGATACTATTTATATTAATACTAAGGGGCATCAAGCGATTGCAAAAGGTGGGGCTGGAGATGTACTCACAGGTTTTGTTACAGGGTTGTTAGCTTGTAGCAAACAACCAGAATCTGCCACGCTACTAGGATGTTACTTACATGGCGATACAACTAAGAGGCTTGTAGCCTATAAGGGCGAGTACAGTGTACTCCCTACGGATTTATTAGAGTATGTAGGAGAAAGCTTTAAGGATATAATGAGTTTATAAAGTTTATCATATATTAACCTTCAGAGGAGTATATTAATTATAGAGGAAATGAATGAGAGTACACCAAAGAGCAAACTTGGATGCTGATAGCCCCTTCCTTTTCGTATTTGTCTAGGAGGTTTTTTATGTACAAAGTAAAAAGAATTTTGGTGATTGGCTGTATCCTCTTACTAACGGGTTGCTTTTGGGGATGTCAAAACCCACAGTTAGGGATGCATAACGTAAAAAATGTAGAAAACATGTTGGAGAATTTAAAAAACTATGAAGCAAACCTTTCAATAACATTTACAAAAAACAAAGATAAGAGTAACATTAAGATGAAGCAAGTTTGGCGAGAAGATGGAACATACGAAACGACTGTTTTAGAACCGGAAAGACTAAAAGGTTATTGTACGACCTATGATGGGAATACAATATCTCAGTATAATCCCACTAATCAAGAAACCATTCAAACAAAAGTAAGTCCTGTTTTAAATCAGTTACTATTTGGAACCTTTGTAACACAATACAATGAGAACAAGGTAGGTGCAGTAGACTCTGCGATTACTTTAACGATTCCAGGACGATTTAAATATATGGCAAGCGAGAAGGTTTGGTTTGATGAACAGACAAAATACCCAGTAAAAATAGAAATATACGATACAGAAGGCAACCTTACAATAGAGCTTGTATTTGAAAGTTTTAAGTATAATATTGTAAAGTGAGGCCTTTAAAGGAGGCTTAATATGTTATCTCTAAGACCACGAGTCGTAGCAGAAGTAAGTACTGACGCCATTAGGCATAACTATCATGAAATTAGAAAAGTTGTTCCACATAATACGCGCATTATGAGTATTGTTAAAGCAGATGGCTATGGGCATGGTGCTATAGAAGTTGCTAAATTACTTCAAGAAGAAGGCGCAGATTGTTTTGCAGTAGCCATTGCAAAAGAAGGGGAAGAACTAAGAGAAGCAGGCATTGAAAAACCTATTTTGGTGTTAGGATACACACCGGCGGCTGATATAGAGGCGCTCATTCAATATGACTTAACACAGACGGTCTTTTCTTATGAAATGGCAGAATTTATTTCAAGAGAAGCTATTAAGTTTAATAAGTCAGTTAATGTCCACATTAAAGTGGATACAGGGATGGGACGTATTGGATTTTTGGCTGACCCACAAAGTGTAGAAGAGATTAAACGTATTGCAACATTACCTAATATTAATATGGAGGGGATTTTCACACACTTTTCAAGTGCAGATGAAGGTGACTCTTCTTATACAAAAGAGCAGTGGAGTATTTTTACAGGTTTTTTAAATGAACTCCATGAAGTAGGTATAGAATTCCCTATTGTGCATGCTGCAAATAGTGCAGCGGTCATGGTACATAGCTATGCATACGTTAACATGGTGCGCCCTGGAATTATTATGTATGGTTATTATCCGTCTAATTATTTACATGGAAAAAAGATTAACTTAAAGCCAGCAATGACCCTTAAAACTCAGGTAGTGCATGTGAAAACTTTGGGAGAAGGACATTTCATTGGATATGGTAGAAAGTTCTGTACACCAAGAGAGATGAAAATTGCTACTATTCCAATTGGTTATGCAGATGGTTATTCTAGAAGACTTTCCAATAAAGGACGGGTGCTCATAAAAGGTCAATATGCTAATGTCTTAGGAAGTATTTGTATGGACCAATTCATGGTAGATGTAACCCATATTGAAGACATTAGTGTAGGGGACGAGGTTGTTGTATTTGGTAGTCAAGGTGATAAAACTGTTTCGATTGAGGAGTTAGCTAGACTGACAGATACAATCAATTATGAAATAATGTGTATGATTGGTAAAAGAGTCCCTCGTATTTATGTATAATTTTAAAAAAGTTGGCAAAAGGTATGCGTAAGGGAGTGGTTCAAATGGTTCATCCAAGTGATCGTACAAAAGTAGAGGTAGGAACTTCCTTAAAGCACAATAAAGAAAAACAGGTTTTAGATACTATGAGAAAGGGCTATCAGGAGATGGCAGCTCTAAATTTGTCTTTATCAAAGTTATACTTTGAAGTAGAAAGAGAGGTCGAATCCTATTACGACCACGCCACGGAGTGTGAGTAGAATGCAGGTGAAACGTGGAGATATATTTTATGCAGATTTAAGCCCGGTAATCGGTTCTGAACAAGGTGGGGTAAGACCTGTTTTAGTAATTCAAAATGATGTTGGCAACAAGTTTAGTCCAACAGTCATTTGTGCAGCTATTACTTCTAATGTTCACAAGACCAAGATGCCAACTCATGTAGAAATTAACGCAACAGAGTACGAACTTGTTAGAAATTCAGTAATCTTATTAGAACAAATCAGGACAATAGATAAAAGACGTCTCAAAGAGAAAATTTGTCATTTAGAAGATGACTTTATGAGAATGGTGGATAAAGCACTTAAGCAAAGTTTGGCATTAGATACATAACAAGCGAGCGAGGCTAGTTCACTAGTCTCGCTTTTTGTGATACAATAAAAGAAAATGGAGGAGATGTTGAATATGAAAGATTTAATTGAAAAGCTTAGTTCAAGTCTTAAAAATACGTGTAAGGAAGCATTAGACCAAACTCAAAAAACAGTGGATCAGGCTAAATATCGTAGTGACATTTTAACTCTAAAAAACGAACTGAAAAAACTTTATCAAAAACTAGGAGAAGCTTATTATAAAAAACACATAGAAGGGGAAAAAGCAATAGCCCCAGAAGCAATTTGTAATCGTATCACCAGTTTAATTCATGAGATTGATAAGATGGAAAAAGAAGTAGAAGACACTGTATATGTACAAAAAGATAGTTTTGATGCCTATAAGCGTGAAGTGCGTCAAACGTGGAATGAAAATCAACCAACCTATGCCAGTGTAAAAAGAGACGAAAATGGTATTAAAATATTGAGGTTTTGTCCACATTGTAATGTAGGTAACCCAACCAAAGCTATGTATTGCATTCATTGCGGAGAAAAATTATAAAATTAAAATAGGAGGAAAACTATGCAAAGTAAGTTTACAGCACAAGCAAAAGCTGCTTTTGAATATGCTCAAACAATTGTGGACCAGTTTAGACATAGTTATTTAGGAACAGAACATTTACTCGTTGGTCTTTTACATGTCAAAGACTCTGTTGCACAGACGGTAGGGCTTGAATGTGGTATTACAGATGAAGATGTAGTAGAAAAAATGAGAGAAGTACTTGGATTTGGGGATAAGTCTAGTGTGATTACAAGGGATTATACGCCTCGCCTTAAACGTGTTATTGAGTTAAGTAGTGTTGTTGCTAGCCAAATGAATGTAAGCACAATCGGAACAGAACAGCTGCTTCTTGCTATTGTAAGAGAAAGAAATAGTGTGGCAGTTAAATTACTTGAGGTATTAAATGTTAATGTAACAACGATAATTTCTAGTATTATGGAAATAGTATCTGTAGATGGAAGTATAAAAAATACACAATTCGGTGGCAATCAAGGAAAGGTACAGGTTAAGAGTAATACACCTACTTTAGATAAATATAGTAGAGATTTGACCGCACTTGCAAAAGAAGAGAAATTTGACCCGATTATAGGACGTGAAAAAGAGATTGAGCGCATTACTCAAATTCTTTCACGCCGTACAAAAAATAACCCTTGCCTAGTAGGAGAGCCAGGTGTAGGTAAGACAGCAGTTGTAGAAGGTCTTGCTCAAAAAATTATAGCAGGAGCTGTACCTGATTTGCTTCAAAGCAAACGTGTCGTATCTTTAGATTTATCTGCTATGATTTCAGGCACTAAATATAGAGGGGAATTTGAAGAACGTATTCACAAAGTACTTGAAGAAGTACAACAAGCGGGAGAAACTATTCTCTTTATTGATGAGTTGCATACCATCATTGGAGCAGGGGGAGCAGAGGGTGCAATGGATGCTGCTAATATATTAAAGCCTTCACTTGCCCGAGGGGAAATCCAAATTGTAGGTGCAACTACTTTAGAAGAATATCGCAAACATATTGAGAAAGATGCAGCTCTTGAGCGTCGTTTCCAACCTGTTACAGTAGATGAGCCAACAGAACTTGAAACGGTTACCATCTTAGAAGGGATTAAAGATAAATATGAAGTGCATCATCAAGTGCAGATTACGGAAGAAGCACTAAAAGCTGCCGTACGTCTTTCAAGCCGCTATATTGTTGACAGATTTTTGCCAGATAAAGCGATTGACTTAGTGGATGAAGCTGCTTCAAGAGTACGCCTTAGAAGTTATACAGCGCCTGAACATATTAAAGATTTAGAAGAAAAGCTTATAGCATATGGGCTTCAAAAAGAAGAAGCTATTATTAACGAAGAATATGCAAGAGCAGGTGAAATTAAACGCGAGGAAACACTTCTCAAGGAAGAGATTACACAGGCAAAGATTCAATGGGAATCGAATCATACAAAAGAGGCACAAGTTGTAGGGGAAGAAGACATTGCAGCTGTTGTAAGTATCTGGACAAATATTCCAGTTAGTAAGTTGGCAGAAGAAGAGGCGGCACGTCTTAGAAGCCTTGAAAACATTTTACATGAACGCGTGGTAGGACAAGAGGAAGCAACACTAGCAGTAGCTAAAGCTGTGCGTCGTGGACGTGTTGGACTCAAAGATCCAAACCGACCAATAGGCTCTTTCTTATTCTTAGGACCAACAGGAGTAGGAAAAACAGAGCTTACGAAGGCCTTAGCAGAGGTGATGTTTGGTGACGAAAATGCTATGATTCGTTTAGATATGAGCGAATATATGGAAAAGCATGCTGTCTCTAAATTGATTGGTTCGCCTCCAGGTTATATAGGCTATGAAGAAGGTGGGCAACTTACAGAGAAGGTAAGACGTAAGCCTTACTGTGTTGTACTCTTTGATGAGTTAGAAAAAGCACACTCAGATGTGTTTAATATTTTACTTCAAATTTTAGATGATGGACATATTACAGACTCTTCAGGACGTCGTGTTAATTTCAAAAATACTATTATTATTATGACCTCTAACTTAGGGGCACGTAATATTATTGAACCAAAGCGTGTAGGGTTTAACTCTACAACGGATGAGAAGAAAAATTATGAAGAGATGAAGAAAAGTGTTATGGATGAGTTAAAGCACGTGTTTAGACCGGAGTTCTTAAATCGTATTGACGAAACACTTGTATTCCATTCACTGACTAATGAACATATTAAAGAGATTGCCCACATTATGATTCGTGACTTAACAAATCGTATTACCAAAAATGTAGGTATTCAAATCAAGCTTACACAAGAAGCACTCAACTTCTTAGCTGAAAAAGGATATAGCAAAGCTTATGGGGCAAGACCTTTAAAACGTACTATTCAAACGTATATTGAAGATAAATTGGCAGATGAAATCTTAGGCGGACAGCTCCGAGAAGGTGATGAAGTTCAAGTAGACTTTGAAAGTGACACAATTGTACTGAAAAAACAATAATCCTATACTTTTGGCATTAAATAATGTATAATACTCATATATACAGATAAGCGTTTTAATATAATTTAGTGGAGGGTTTTAGCATGGCTGTTATTACAGAAATCATTCGTCTTAACGAGGATGGCACACTTAGTTTTGGAAATTATGACTTAGAAGTAAAGACAAAGGTAAATGATTTTGAAGTGGATGGTAGATTCTACAAAGCTAAATCATTTTATGAGGTGACGAAGCTAAAAAAAGACGGTGCACTTGTTTACGAATCGCTACCAGGTACAGCTGTACATCACTTTGTAGTGACAGATGATATTGTGAGATTTGAAGTCGAAGGTAATAAAATGGCACAGATTACTTTAGAAATACAGCCAAATACTGAATATAAATTATTAATCGAAGATGTACTTGTTGACCATGTCAAAACATCAAGTACAGGAAAAGTTGTGTTTTCAGTAGAACTTAATCATGAACCTAAAAGCGTAGTGCTTAAAAGAATAGGATAAGTTGATCAATGAAAGCTGTTGTAATTGTTTGGGAGGATTCCCAACATTGCAACAGCTTTTTACATAGAAAAACTTTTGCTTGGATAGTGTAGCTATAAATGGAAGGTATAGGGCTTAGGAAAAGAGAAAGAAACAGTCTAATAGTGGGAGAGTTAAAAAAAGTATGTTATGATGAAAAGAAATAATGCTTTTAAAAACCTAAAAAAGGTTATACTATAGCAAGTTGAAAGTGAACGAAGGAGAACAGTATGGCAAAACTCAAACAAGCGTATGTATGCCAGCAATGTGGCTATGAATCTGGAAAGTGGATGGGAAAATGTCCAAGTTGTAACGAATGGGGCAGCTTGGTAGAAGAAGTTGTAGAAGCAAAAAAAACACCTCTTGCATCAAGTAGTGTCAAAGGGACAAGTAATGCACCTATCCGATTAAAAGATATTAAAATAGAAAATGAAATTAGAACAACAACAGGTATGAATGAACTAGACCGTGTATTAGGTGGTGGTATTGTAAGAGGGTCACTTATACTTGTAGGTGGAGATCCAGGGATTGGAAAATCGACCTTGTTACTTCAAATTTGTGAAGAACTAGGTAGGCAGGAAAAGAAAGTACTTTATATTTCAGGTGAGGAATCTGTAGGCCAGATTAAAATGCGCGGAGAAAGATTGGAAGTACATACGGATAATCTAAGTCTCTTAGCAGAAACAAATATGAACTTTATAGAAGCTCAAATTAAAACAACCAAGCCAGACTTAGTTATTCTAGACTCTATTCAGACGGTATATTGTGATGATATCACTTCAGCACCTGGAAGTGTAAGTCAAGTTAGAGAAGCTACACATAAGTTGATGAATTTGGGCAAAGGTTATGGCATCACTATTATGATTGTAGGACATGTAACAAAAGAAGGTGCACTAGCTGGACCACGTGTACTAGAACATATGGTAGATACTGTACTCTACTTTGAAGGTGAACGTCATGCTTCCTTTAGAATTTTACGAGCGGTTAAAAACCGATTTGGATCTACAAATGAAATTGGTGTATTTGAAATGCAAGATATAGGACTTAAAGAGGTGCTGAACCCTTCAGAAATTATGCTAGCAGGAAGACCTATGGATGTAGCTGGGTCTCTTGTAAGTTGTTCTTTAGAAGGGACAAGACCGATGCTGATAGAGGTACAATCTTTAGCAAGTTTTACAAGCTTTGGGATGCCAAGACGTACAGCGACAGGGCTTGATTATAATCGTGTGGTTATTCTTATTGCGGTACTTGAAAAACGTGCAGGCCTAGACCTTGGAAATTATGATGTATATGTAAACTTAGCAGGTGGGTTAAGAATGAATGAACCCTCTTTAGACTTAGCTGCAGCATTGGCTATTGCATCTAGTTTTAGAAATACATCAGTAGACCCACATACAGTTATATTTGGAGAAGTAGGATTAACCGGAGAAGTAAGAGGGGTGCCAATGGCAGAAAAACGTGTCATAGAAGCTGCTAAGTTAGGGTTTAAAGTTTGTATTATGCCGAAGGCAAATGTAGACAAGCTACCTTCTATTAAAGGAATTAAAGTGATAGGGGTTGCCAATATAGGTGAAGCGTTGGATGCTATTGCGGTGAGGTAGTAGAGTGAAATATTAGTAGAATAATGGATATGCATAATAGAATAAGTATGCTTTCAGTCTGAAAGAGGGGCGCTTCAAATGATGAAGTGTCCCTCTTTTACTAGGATTAAACTGCCTTTTACGAGTCTTCTAGTATATAGAATAAATTTTGATAAGGGCAATAATCTTTCTCACTACCTGGTTCTATGTTTTCTTTAATGTAAATAAGTGCACGGTTTCGCCAAAAAAGAAGACTTCTTTTCATCTCCTCTTTATCTTGAATATGAAGGTCCTCGGGTTCTTTTTCAGAGTTACCACCAGGATACATGGTAATAAGTTCATAGGCGTCGTTTACTTGCTGTGACTTTTTGAGAATACACATGACCTGATAGCTATAGCCTGGTTCTTTGCCTTTGATAAAACGCGTATATAAGTTTCGTTCTAGTCTTTTGGCATAAATAATTTCATCATCATCTGTAGTTTCAAGTAACATACTATAGCCTATAGGGGTATCAAAAGTTGTAACAATCCTTTCCACATCGCCCTTCAAATAATCAAAAGTACCCTTTAATCTGAGTTGCTCAAAGGTTTTTTCCCAGCCCTCTAAAAACTCTTTATCATGACAAGCCATATGACTTCTTAAATGATCTGTAAGTATAAGCTCCATTCATTAACCTCCAGTTGTATAGTCTAGAATTTAGTATTTGTTAGGAACACTATTTTATGTAAGTTAAGTCACAATCTTCGAATCACCATTCAAAAAATAGCTTTGGTGATAATATTTATTCTTTTTATAAGAACGTACTGGAGTAATGCAGATAACGGATTAAAAACGGTAGTTAAACAATAGCTATGTATGAGTAAAAAAATAAAATTATTTAATAATACACTAAAATAATAACTAAAAATAAAGTTTAAAAATTAACCATAATTCACAAAGTGTAAAAAAAGTTTGTTATTTTATTGACGAACAAATATAACTTATGCTATTTTTAACATATAAGTGTTATTTTTTTAACATATAGATATTGAACTTTAAAAAGGGTATAAACAATGGGAGGAGAAATATGGAATCAGTAACAGCGGTAGGCAAACCAGTAATAAGTGAAGAAATTGTAGCAAGTAAGTTTAAATGGTCTGATCTGTATAAGAATGAAGATTGGTGGGCTATTTGGTTAGGGTTTATTGTTATTACACTTGGATTTATTAGTGTAACAACGGAGGCTTTTACTTTTAAAGGTGTCAAAGTAGCAACATGGGGAACAGAAGCAAATCCATCTGTATTAACTGTCTTAGCAGATGGAAAGTTTATTATGGGTGTAGGCTTTACATTTATTGTATTAGCTTTATTATTTAGCATTGGTATTAAATGTATGGGCAGAAGTCCTGTTAAATTTATAGCAGGATTCGCAGGGGTATTCTTATTAGCCTTACTTGCGTATACATTAGCAGCACAAGTAACAATGAAGAATTACCTTGAATATGCTTTCTGGGCACTTCTTATTGGTATGTTAGTGTGTAATACCATCAAGACGCCAGATTGGCTTAAGCCAGCGATTCAAACGGAGTTTTATATTAAAACAGGTTTAGTTATCATGGGGGCAGAGGTTCTTTTCTCAAATATTGCTGAATTTGGTATTTATGGACTTGGCATTGCATGGCTTGTAACACCAGTTGTTATCATCTTTATGTGGATTTTTGGTACAAAGTTCCTGAAAATTACGAACAAATCAATGGTTATGATTATTGCATGTGCAACATCTGTATGTGGTACATCAGCGGCTATCGCAGCTGCAGCAGCTTGTAAAGGTAAGAAAAATGACTTAACTTTTGCAGTAGGTCTTTCACTCATTTTTACAGTAGTCATGATGGTAGTTATGCCATTTATTTGTAAATGGTTTAATCTTGATCCAATGATTGGTGGCGCATGGATTGGTGGTACAGTAGACTCAACTGGTGCGGTAGTACTTGCAGGGGAAGCACTAGGTCCAATCGGTGGGCAAGTAGCAGCACTTGTAAAAATGATTCAAAATATCCTTATCGGATTTGTTGCATTTGCAGTAGCTATCTTCTTCACAACAAAAGTAGATAACACAGCGGGTAACAAAGTAGGTGTTTCAGAGATTTGGCATAGATTCCCTAAATTTATTATTGGATTCGTACTAGCTTCTGTTGTATTCTCATTCTTGGTAGAACCAGCACTTGGGACAGAAGCAACTAAAACAGTTATTAAATCTTTAAGTGGATTTAAAGGATGGTGCTTCTGTCTTGCATTCATGAGTATTGGTCTTGAAACAAACTTCAAAGAAATGGCAAGCCAAATGCAAGGTGGAAAACCACTTACACTATATGTAGTAGGGCAAGTATTCAATTTAATTTTAACTTTATTCGTAGCATGGCTTTTATTAAGTGGAATCTTCTTACCAATTCCTAATATTATCGCTTAAGCCCCAAAGAGGAGAGGATTATTGTGAAACAAGCGCAGATGATCAAGGTTTTAAATAGTATAGCGTTGGTGTTTTTCATTATTATAATAGGATGTGCAATCTATATTATGAAGAATGATATAGGACTTATAGAAGGGCTTAACTTTGGTCCCGGTTCCTATTATTATAGTGATATTCCAGGTTGGGAAAAGTATTTCTTTACCCATAAATTTGCGCAAGATTTAAATCCTCTTTTAATTGCAGGTTTATTTTGCGGATGGGGATTCTTATGCTGGAAAGCATGGGTATACTTAGATAGGAAATTTAAATAGAATACATAATAGGAAAGAGGCTGTTGAAAAACAGTCTCTTTCTTGTCATTTCAAGAGCGTGAGAAAGCAAGTGTATAGATTACTACATTATATAGAAGAAACTCCTCCAAAATAAAAGGAAGAGTTTATAAATCAAAAGTTAAAAAGCTTCTAGAATAGCACGAGCAGCCTTTACTTCTTCGCCATTTGTTTCATAGATGATGGACTCATCAATAGAAGGTAGCCCCATATAGACATGAGGGTTTTTATGTTGACTAAGAGATGGACGAAGTGTTTTTGCTGAAAGATGAATGCTTGTTGCACCTGTATCTTGTAAGATGTCTTTTAAGTTACTTGTATTAACACCGGCACCAGGCATAATATCAATACGTCCATGAGCAGCCTTAATTAAGTCTTTGAGTAAAGAGCGACCTTCATAAGCAGAAGCTTGTTGACCCGAAGTGAGAATAGTATGGAAGCCAAGAGTAATCGCATCTTCTAAAGCTTTAAAAGGGTCTACACATACATCAAAAGCACGATGTAGGGTAAGGTGCATACCATCTGCAAGTGCAGTAAGGGACTTAAGGCGTTCTACATCTAAGTGACCATCTGGCGTAAGGGCACCTAATACAAGGCCATCTACTAAATGTTCACGGCAAGATACAACATCACGCTTCATTTGTTCAAATTCTAAGTCAGAGTACACAAAATCACCAAAACGTGGACGGATAATGGCATAAGTGGGTATTTTAACTACAGCTTTTACCATTTCAATAAGACCTGTACAAGGTGTGACACCACCAATCATTAAGTGACCACAAAGTTCAAGGCGTGTTGCGCCATGAGCAGCGGCTATAATAGCAGATTCAGCGGAATCGATACATATTTCTAAATTAAAATCTTTCATAATAGACCTCTTTCTTTTGTAAATACTTGCTGTTATTGCTGTCAGTATAACTTAGGAATAGATGGCTTTCAAGGAGAAAATGGATTTTACAAGTGAAGTAGGAGAAAGTGTGATATAATAAAAAATACATCGAAAGAGAGTGGGGGATGGGATGAATATACGACCAAGGGCAGCTGCTATCATTTTAAACAATCGACGAGAACTACTGCTATTAAGACAAAAAAATCCCGATACAGGATTTGAGTGGTGGACACTTCCGGGAGGCGGTATGGAACCGGAAGAAAGTGTTATTGATACAATTGTAAGAGAAGTAGAAGAAGAATGTAATGCAAAATGTAGACCACTTCGTCTAATCTATATGAGTGAATATGTAGATTATGAGCTGGATACCCATCACTTAGGGATGTTCTTTTTAACAATAGTAGAGGATGAAAGTACAATTCAAGCTGGATATGATCCAGAAGTAGAAGTACAATATATTAAGGAATGTCGGTTTGTAACTAAGAAAGAAATTCAGACATCTAAAATTCCAATTTTTCCACCAGTATTTAAAAAACAATTTTGGGAAGACCTAAAAAATGATTTTAAAGACTGTGAAGTTTATCAAAGAGGGATGATTTCTGACAAGTAAATGTTAAAAAATTCCATTTTATACACAAAATGTGGATAAAATGTGGATAAGTATAAAAATACGTCTTTGAAATTTTTTCAAAGACGTAATAAAATACTATTTGAGTGAATATTTTCCTAAAATACTTGTACGAGCTTTTTCGTTTTCAATGACGGAAGATAGTGAAATACCAAGCGTGTTTGCAAGTGCACCTAAATAAAAGAGTACACGCCCCATTTCTTTTTCTATAGATTCATTACAATCAGGACAAGGATAGCCTTCTAAGTGCGTACTTAATAGGGATTTTAACTCTTCAGATGTCGTAATGGTAGAGAAGTCTAATTGTTGCTTACAAATTTCAAGCTTAATACATCCACACATCGTAGCGGATTTGGAGATTGAGCGATTGAGACGTGAAGAAGCATCTTGTAGTTTAGTCATTTGATCTAATATACTCTTGTTGCGAAGAACTAAGTCATCTATAAAATTCTGAAATTGTTCAAGTTCAGTAGGCTCTATCATTTTAAACATCACTCCTAAATTATAGAATTAATATATATATACAATAGTATATCATAACTGGGAAAATTTTGAAAGTTATTAACACGATAGATGGTTAAAAAAACCAAAAAAAAATATACAAACTTTTAGGGAATTTATGTTATAATACTACATTGTATAGAAAGAGGACAGAATAAATAAGTAAAGAGGTATGATATGAAACTAAGTTTTAATTTTGAAGGAACCAAGATCGATTATGACCTAATATATAAAAAGAGAACCAGCATCGCCATTAATATGGAAGAAGACGGTCAAATCAAAGTGTTAGCACCTGTAGGTACACCTTTATTTAGTGTCATGGATAAAGTAAAGGGAAACGCAACGTGGATCTTGGGAGAACTTTTACGCATACAACGTGCCAAAGAATACGCAAATCACAGTATGTACTTAGGCAAAAACTATGGAATTGAATTTGTAGAAGATGAAACAAAGGAAACTCCAGTAGTTAAACTTGTAAGAGGTAAGTTTGTAGTTGAAGGGCAAAACATTACAAAAGAGACAATGATGTTACCTTTATGTGAATGGTACATAACAAAAACAATGGGCAAACTGAAAGAGCGCGTTAAACTTTATAGCGAGCACTTTGAAAAAATGCCAAAAAAACTTGATGTAAAAATACTTCAAAGTAGGCTTTGGTATATAGAAGAAGATCAAATTACTTTTGATGTCAATATTGGTGTAGGCCCAGTAACTTTAATTGATAGTGTTTTAGTAGAAGCACTTTGTAGATTCAATGGTATTGAAGATAGCAATAGCGTACTTGCAAAAATAGTGCCAGAATCAGAACAAGCAAGAGAATGGGTAAATATAAATAAAGATCGTTTTATTTTTAGATAATACCTTCGGGTATTATCTTTTTTTGAAATAAACTTCTAAGCACTATACCTAGATTTGGGGAAATATATAAGGGTGAAGCTTCTAAAAGGGAAAAGTACTTTGTATAAAAAGTGCATTTCGTATTGTGTATAACCAGATGCTTAAGGAGAAAAAATAGGAAAATACAACGATCAGTATGCACTATAAGGAAAGACTTTGTATAGGTGTATAAAAGTTAAGAATTTAAGAGAAAAATATATGAAAATTAGACTAAAAAGGAAGGCGCAAAAAGTGTATAAAAACTGTTGACATCATTATATAGTTCTAGTATACTTCATAGAGTCAGCGGCGGGAACAGTAGCAGCAGGCATAGAAAATAAATACCTTATGGGGGCTTAGCTCAGCTGGGAGAGCACCTGCCTTGCACGCAGGGGGTCAAG
>NZ_JAVVQU010000018.1:0-9763 GCF_036655075.1 Niameybacter sp.
TTCTATCACCTATATTCTTAGACAATGATACTTTCGTAATGGCAAAGCCTATAGCGACTGCTCCACGTCCATAAAGTGAAAGGGTGAGTGTAGAGGGTGCTTGTGTAGTTAAAACATAAGATGCTTGAGTACTTTGGTTAGTACCTGTTATCGTAACAGAAGGCGTATTCGTTCCAGTCAAGGAAGGTGGGTTTCCACCTATAGTACTTAGTAAATCCCATGCGCCACCATCGGTCAAAAGTTCCAAGTATTCAGTGTATTGAGGGAATTTATTAGTACTTTCTGCATCTGCAACTACAGCGGTATAATTAGGAACAGGATTTCCATTGCTATCCTTAACAACAATATTACTTAATACTAATGTACTAGCTGATGAATAAGCTGAAAGTAATGGAGTACGCAAGGCTACATTACCTTGGATATTTGTATATTGTCCTAATCCAAATTGTGAATATTGTAGTGGGGGTTGAGAAGTAGTGAAAGGAACGATAGAACTTCCTAATGATTCAATATCAAATGTAACGGTGGAACCATCGTTTAAAGTTCCGGTAATACCTAACTGAGTTTGACCAGGGTTTAAAACTAAGTTTTCAAAATTAACCCACCCTATTCCACCTGCACTTGGCCCAGAGCCAGGGTTTGCATATACTAATGACATTTATATTCCTCCTTGTTTAAATAAAATTTAATAGAAAATAGGTCTATTGACATATCATACATTTAAGCAAACTAAGCTTTGACTGTAATACAGTTTCCAAGCTAATGATTGCATCCACTGTATTTTTTACAGATTTATTGGCTGCAATAATTTGTTGTGGCGTGACAGCAGGTTGAGAGATGATAGTATTTAACTTTTCACTTTCAGCATTCAAGATATGTGCAATTGAATTTTCTTCTAATGCAATAGATTCAATTAGATCTCCCACTGATTGTTCGCGTGTAATATTACTTGGTTTGATGACAGGCATTCCCATAATACACCCTCCTTATATAGAATTTTGTTGGAACAATTTTCAAAAAAATGCATATACTGAAATGTACCTATTGATTTTGTAAACATACCCTTTAAGTGGGAACATTCCAGGTACACTGTACTATATGCTGAAAAGTAATCTTTGGTGACTAAATTTTATTAATTAAAGGGGGAAAGTAGATGGATAACCAAAAACGTTGCTGTACTTGTATGAGAACATTCTATTTGGAGGACATTACAAGTATAACTTTTAATGGATTACGCTTTGTTTGTTTAGATCCATGCAACAGTAGAATCATTTTAGTAGATGAAAGTTTTAATACATTAGAAACGATATGCGCACAACATAAATATACGAGTATCTGTTTTGATAGTATAGAGAGGTGCTACTGGGCTATTTCAGATAACAATGCATCTGTAATTTATCAGATTGATTCATGCTTTAATGAAATAAATAAAATTTATATAAAAAATATTAGACGATTTAAGGCAACAGGAATAAGCTATAATTGCTGCGAGAAAAAAATATGGATTGCATTTCCTAGTTATACCGGATATTTGGAAAAGGGGTGCGATAATCTAGTCTATATACAAAATAGACAGGAAACAATGATTAACAAGGCAATTTTATCTTTGCCCCTTTGTGAAGTAGTTTCCTATCAAGAGGATTGTAAGCAATTTATAGAAGTTTGTGTTCCAGAAGGCTACAAAGATTTTAATAGAGGTATTCCAAAAGGATATACTGTAGAGGACATATGCCTAGTTTCATGTATGAATAATAAAATAGAACAGTTCACTAGCTATAAGATTTGTTTACTCTTATCGGAAAATTGTTCTCATAAGAGGGGGATACTGATGTGTGATCTTCAGTTTTACGAAAATCAAGCACCTAAATTTAGTTGCGAAAATTTCGAAGAAATGAATAGTGAGTGCAATTGTAGCAACTGTTGTGAGCAACAAAATTGTCGTGATGATTCTTTGTATTTTAAGAAACGCTACTATAAGGCTAAATACGAAGTTATTCATTCTATTGCATTAGAGGAAGCTGCTATTGCACATATTTTAAATGCAGAAGGAGAAAAAATACAAAAGGCGGTAGCGCTTTGTGATAATATAGATAAGTTACTATGTGTAAATGACTCAGTAAAACAAACTATTATTCATATTACACAATTAGAGTCACAATTATATTTAAAGCTAGAAAGCATTCAAAAAAATGATGTGTGTGATTGTTGTGAAATGTATGACGAGTGTATGAAAGATTTGAATGAGTATATGTAAATGAAGAGAAAAGGTAAGGTGCTTATTTAAAAGCATCTTACCTTTTCTCTTAGATGACAATTCCAATGAAGTATTTAAATATTTAGAGGCCATAACAGAAGGGGTTGAAAAATTCTAAAAAGATTACTTATTCTATAATTTGCAATAAGTATCTAAAAGTGTTAATATGAGAATAAGATATTTGTATAGTTAAAGTGTGCAACAACCATTTTAACGCTGTGGATCAAAGTAACTAATCTTCGATGATTCGTTCAACAACTCCTTACGAGGAAGACTTTCCTTTGATAAACTATAAGTATGAGTAGATTTAAAATACAATAAAGGCAGAGGAGGAGAATGGATGTTTGAAGTAGGTGATTACATCGTTTACGGTTCTAACAATGTGTGTAAGGTGGAAGAAATCGGGAAAATGGATTTCCAAGAGCCTTCTAATGAAAGAGAGTACTATTTATTAGTGCCTATCTATGCACCAGCTAGCAAAGTGTTTACTCCAACAGATAACAACAAAGTTGCCATGCGTCCTGTCATGACCCCGAAAGAGGCATGGGCGTTACTTGATGAAGTGAAAGATATTGAAGCACTAGAGATTGCGGATTTTAGAAGAAAAGAAGAGACCTATAAGCAAGCTATGCGTAGCTGTAAGTGTAGAGAATGGGTCAAAGTCATTAAGATGGTGTACGGCCTCAGAGAAGAGCGTAAAGCTGAGGGCAAGAAAATGACGGCAAGTGATGAGAAATATTTTAATTTGGCAAAAGAAGAACTTAACAAAGAATTGGCTTTCGTACTGAATATGCCAAAAGAAGAAGTAGAGCCTTTAATCTTAGAAAAAATAAAGCTAGCTTAGTCCCCTCTAAGCTAGCTTTTTTGATAGACATAAATTTTGAACGGTAGTATTGGGGCGAAAATGGATCTTTTTTAAAATAAAATATTGTAAAGGATAATAATTCGTATATAATAATATTGTAGAATGTATTTTAAAGCATATTATATCTATAAAGTGCATAGCTATCTTTAGAATGAAAATACTAGGCTTAACATTTAGGTAAGGAGGTTAGACAATGAATAAAGAAGAAAAGCAAATCGATTTAATTATTATTGGTGCGGGGCCTGCTGGTTTAACAGCTGGGATTTACGGGGCACGTGCCAATTTAAATACATTAATATTAGAAGATGACATCATTGGTGGGCAAGTACGTTCAAGCTATACCATTGAGAACTATCCTGGGTTTAAAACGATTACAGGTGTTGAACTTGCTGAACGCATGGAAGCACAAGCTACAGCAGAAGGTGTTACTATTGATGAGTTTGATTTTATAGAAAAGGTGACACTGACAGATGATGAGAAAATTGTGGAAACAGGAGACTACCTCTACAAGCCTAAAGCAGTAATCATTGCGACAGGTGCTAAGCCTAAAAAATTACCTATTCCTCATGAAGCGACTTACTTAGGGAAAGGGATTCACTATTGTGCTGTATGCGACGGAGCCAACTATTCAGGTGAGGTTGTAGGTGTTGTAGGTGGTGGTAATGCAGCATTAGAAGAGGCTATGTATTTAGCTAGAATGGCATCTAAAGTGCTCATCATTAGAAGGTATGATGGGTTTCATGCAGAAGCAAAAGTATTAAAAGAAGTAGAAGAGACAGCCAATATAGAAATTCTTTATCATCATGACCTTATAGATGTCGCTGGAGATCATTTTGTAGAGTATGCTAAAGTCAAAGATGTTCAAACAGGGGAGGAAAAAGAAATCCCTCTAAAGGCTGTATTTGGATATATTGGAACAGAGCCTAAGACAGATTTATTCAAACCCTTTGTCAACATTGGTGAGGATGGTTATATCTTAGCAGACGAAAGTATGCAAACAAATGTAGCGGGTGTGTATGTAGCGGGTGATGTAAGACAAAAAGAATTTAGACAGATTTCAACGGCTGTAGCCGATGGAACAATAGCAGCTCTAAAAGCAGAAAAATATATTGTAAGCCAAAAGGAGAGATAGTAATGATTAAAGTATATTCAGTAGAATGGTGTGGACCATGTCAAAAAGTAAAAAAATATTTAGATACAAAAGGTATACCTTATGAAGTAGTAACGGTTGCAGATGCTAAGGAAGATCGTGACGTTGTATTAAAAGTATCTGGTCAAAGATCTGTACCTGTTACAACAATTAATCAACAAGTTATCTTAGGATTCGATAAGCAAAAGATAGATGAAGCACTAAAAACTTTATAAGAATAATTTAAAAACGAGCTGTGGCATACGGCTCGTTTTTATTAAATAATAATTTTAAAAAGAGGATAAAGAATGATAACAACTATAGGAAATGTGAAACCTTTATTAGAAGAAGCGAGTAGATGTTTAAGTTGTAAAAATGCAAGATGTCAAAAGCACTGCCCTATTCAGACACCTATTCCAGAGATTATTAAGCTTTTTCAAGAAGATAAGCTTATAGAAGCTGGGGAAAAATTGTTTGAGAACAATCCACTATCAGCACTTTGTGCCATTGTATGCCCTCATGAGAAGCAGTGTTATGGTAACTGTATTAAAGGAATTAAGGGAGAGCCTATCCAGTTCTATGAGATGGAGCGTTACATATCCCAAAAATATTTAGAAGAAATAAGTTATAAGAAGCCAATTTTAAATGGCAAAAAAGTAGCTATTGTGGGCTCTGGTCCAGCGGGAATTACAATTGCTTTGATATTGGCGCAAAAAGGCTATGCAATTACGATCTTTGAAAAAAATGAAGAAATAGGAGGAATGCTTCGCTATGGTATACCTAAGTTTAGACTGCCAAGAGTACTTTTAGAATTGATTCAAAAAAGGCTTTTAGAGCTAGGTGTAAAAATTAGGTATAATACCCTTATTGGCCCTGTAGTGACACTAGAGCGCCTTCAAACAGATGGCTATGAGGCTGTCTTTATAGGGACAGGTGTATGGAATCCTAAGCCACTTAACATTAAAGGAGAGACATTAGGGCATGTGCACTATGCTGTGAACTATCTCAAATCACCTGAGTCTTATAGTCTTGGGAAAAAGGTGCTTGTTATTGGAGCAGGTAATGTGGCCATGGATGCAGCAAGAACTGCCAAGCGTAGTGGTGCGGAAGAAGTAACGATTGTCTACCGAAGAGATTTTACAGATATGCCAGCTACAAAAGTAGAGATTAAAGAAGCCCAAGAAGAAGGTGTAGGCTTTGCTACCTTTAGGACACCAGTAGAGATTACCGATGCAGGGCTCATTACTTTAGAGACAAAAGGCATGGAAGATGAAGAAGGTACAAGCCGTATTGTCAAAATTGAAGGAAGTGAAAAGTTGATACAGGCAGATGCCATCATTATTGCTGTGAGTCAAGTGCCTAAAAATAATATTGTGCTTACGGCTAGAGGTTTAGATGTGGGTACATCAGGACTTATTCTTACAGATGAGACAGGGCATACAACCCAAGAAGGTGTCTTTGCCTCAGGAGATGTGGTAACAGGTGCACGCACTGTTGTAGAAGCAGTTGCTAATGCCAAAATGGTAGCAAAAAGTATAGAGGATTTCTTGATGGAAAAAAAGTAAGAAAATGTTGTGAATTATAGTGGAGATTTGCGTAAAGGGGATAGAGCAATAGGTGCTAAGCGAATGGGGGAATGAAATTACTTATAAGAGGCAATAAGTCACTTATAAGTAATTTTTTTTGTATTTATGGGGATACTGTAATTGAATATTTTTATAGAAACAATTCATTGTTATGAATGAAAATTTTTAAAATGTATAAACATAAGATTTAAAGATTATAAAAAGGCAAAAAAGGTAGTTTTTAAGATAAAATGTAGGTGTAATAAAGTTAGCTAACTTATAAGGAGGGACATGATGGAACTAATAGGAATTGTAATCGTTATTATAGGATTTGTCCTAAAGTTTGATACGATCGCGGTTGTACTAACTGCAGGTATTGTTACAGGTCTTGTAGCGGATATGGGTATCTTAGACATTTTAGGCACCATTGGCGATACGTTTATCAAGCAAAGACATATGGCACTTTACTTATTGATTCTACCAATCATTGGAATTTCCGAGCGCTATGGACTTAAACAACGTGCTATAGAACTCATTAAAAGTATTAAAAATATGTCAACAGGGAAAATTTTATCTCTTTATTTACTTATTCGAGAGATTGCTATTGCAATGGGCTTACGTCTAGGAGGGCATGCAGAGTTTGTACGACCACTGATTGAGCCAATGGCAAATGGAGCAGCTGTTAGTCAGTACAAAGAACTGGATGAGGAAATAGAAGAGAAGATTAAAGCAGCGTCAGCAGCAGCAGACAACTATGGAAACTTCTTTGCTCAAAATATTTTTATGGCGAACTCAGGAGTACTGCTTATTGCAGGTACATTAGAAGAGTTAGGTTATACAAGCGATACACTTCAAATTGCACAAATTGCCATACCTGTAGCTATTATTACGCTTGTACTTGGCGTCATTCAAAATATGCACTTAGACCGTAGTATTCGTAAATTAATAGAAAAGAAAAGGGGGATTAAGTAATGGGAGACTTCTTATTAGAACTTTTTTATGTATTAGTAGGATGTTTAATGTACTTAGTTGCCTTTAACATCTTTAAGGATGAAACGCATAAAAGTCGTATGGGGACAACAGCATTCTGGGCCATTTTAGGGAGTATCTTTATCTTTGGAAGCTACTTGCCAGGTACAGTAGTAGGTGGACTTTTAATTGTGATAGGTTTACTTACTGCAACTAAGCAAGTGAATATGGGTAAAGTGGATGCACCCGATCATGCATTTACAGTAGAACAGGCTAAAAAACTAGGGAACAAAATTTTCCTCCCTTCTTTAGCTATTGTGATTATTGTTGTATGTGTGGCGAAGTTTACAAGTTTGAGTGGCGTAGTAGCCATTGGGATTGCAGCGTGTATCACTCTTGGATTTACACTACTGCTTACTAAAGCACCTGTAAGTGCAGTGGCAAAGGATGGAAACCGCATGCTTCAAGCTATTGGGGCTCTATGCATTTTACCTCAACTTTTAGCTTCTCTTGGCACACTCTTTACAGAGGCAGGAGTAGGTGATGTCATTTCTCAAGGGATTGCGGTAGTTATTCCAGAAGGCAATATTTTACTTGGAGTGACGGCATATTGTTTAGGCATGGCGATCTTCACTATGATTATGGGCAATGCTTTTGCAGCTTTTTCGGTGATTACAGTAGGAATTGGTGTACCTTTTGTATTTGCACAAGGTGGTGATGTAATTATTGCCTCTACCCTTGCTTTAACGGCAGGATACTGTGGTACACTACTTACACCTATGGCAGCTAACTTTAATGTGCTTCCAGCAGTATTATTGCAAACTAAAGATAAGAATGCAGTTATCAAGCATCAAGCAGTACTCGCTATCCCTCTTCTTATCATCCATATTGTGCTGATGTACTTTTGGGCATTCTAGAAAGTTTATCTACTGAATCAAAATACAATAATAGCATGATATAAGCTATAGGTCTGAAAGGAAATCTATTATGAAAATACTCATTACAGGATTTGACCCATTTGGGGGAGAGCCTATTAACCCAGCCTTAGAAGCTGTGAAGAAATTACCAGATACTATTGGGGGAGCACAAGTAATTAAACTTGAAATTCCAACAGTATTTAACAAAAGCTTAGAAAAGATTGAAGAAGCGATACAAGTTCATCATCCTGATGTGGTTGTATCTATTGGACAAGCAGGTGGACGATTTGGGATAACACCTGAGCGTGTGGCAATCAACGTAGATGATGCACGTATTGAAGACAATGAAGGGCAACAACCAGTAGATAGCCCAGTTTTTGAAGAGGGTGAGAATGCTTATTTTACAAACTTACCAGTAAAAGCTATGGTAGCGGAAATGGTGAAGGCAGGCATCCCTGCTTCACTCTCCAATACAGCGGGTACCTTTGTCTGTAACCACGTGATGTACGGGATACTGTACATGATTCATAAGCATTATCCACATATGAAGGGTGGATTTATCCATGTACCTTATATTCCACAACAAGTAGTGACCAAGGGGAATATGCCATCTATGTCTCTTGAGGACATTACAAAAGGTCTTGAAATTTGCTTGCGTACCATGAGTGAAGTAGATGAAGACTTAAAAGTAGCAGCCGGCACTATTTGCTAAGTATTTTGTAGTTAGGGTTGACAAATATTACTTGTATATTTTTTGTAACAGCCTTTATTTAAAGGAGAAAATAATATGGAAAAAATATTTGTATATGGTTCACTTCGCCAAGATTTTTGGAACTATGATAAAGTACTTAAAAATAGAGTATGTCATATTGAACAAGGCACCATTAAAGGGAGCATGTATCATTTGCCAGCAGGTTACCCAGCTGTGATTTCTGGAACAGATGATATACATGGAGAAGTAATGACCATGAGTCAGCATAAACTTTTGAAAAGTTTAGACTTCCTAGAAGGTTATTTAGGCGAAGGCCAAGATAACTTATATGTACGTAGAAAACATAAGATAGTGTTAGAAGATGGTAGACAAGAGTGGTGTTGGGCTTATACTTATGTTAATGAAAAAGAAGCACAAAAAGAGGGAGAATATATTCATCATGGAGATTGGAAGGCTTTTATGCACAAGTAAAGGCCTTTTCTTGCATTTCTAAAAGAAGCTTCGTATAATGATAGCTAAGATGAATTAAAGAGGTGGGGAAAAATGTATAAAATAGCCATTTGTGAGGATCAAAAAGTATGGCACTATCAACTAATCAAGATATTTGAGCAAATACATAACCATGAAAATATCGATCTTGAAGTGGATACATATCTGTCTGGAGAAGCATTGCTAAATAGTGAGTTTAACCAATATGATGTGTTGATATTAGATATACAGATGGATGGTTTAGATGGAATAGAAGTAGCTAAAAAAATTCGTAAAGTTAATGAGAGGGTACAAATTATTTTTGTGACAGCTTTAGAAAATAGCTGGTCAGAAGGCTATGTAGTAAGAGCTTATCGCTACATTGTTAAACCTATTGAGGTAGATGCTTTTTATGAGATGATGGTACAGCTTTTTGACGAGATTAACCAAAGTAGAAGGAGTGTACTAGTCAAGGAAGATGGAGGAATGAAAAAAGTAGAGATTGCAAGTATTAAATATTTGGCCATTGAGTCAAGAAAAGTAGTTATTTATACTTTGGATGGCTGCTATAAGAGTAGTATTTCTCTTGGTGAATGGAATGACAAGTTACAACCTTTTGGCTTTGCGCATCCTCATACGAGTTATTTGGTGAATCTTAAATATGTGAAGCATTTAAATAGGGAAAAAATTGTTTTGACACAAGGGGATATCCTCTATGTCTCTCAAAGAAAATATAAAAAATTTAAAGAACAGTTTATGAACTATGTGGATTACATAAAATAGGGGGCAAAGGGTTGAAAAGGCAATTAAAAATAGGATTAATCACACTTATTTTTGTAATAGGTGTAGGAAGTGGATTGCTTCATATTCACCAAATAGATAGG
>NZ_JAVVQU010000018.1:9863-55112 GCF_036655075.1 Niameybacter sp.
AGATAGGCAAAGGCTTGTTGCAGTAGGCATAACTGAAGAAATGATACGAGAGCACACCAAAGAAGTTTCTATATATGACATAGAGAACATGAGTTTTGCTAAAGATAATACTATATGGGTGAATGAAGTGCTTAAGTATGAAGGTGGGGAAGACTATGCACGTTGTATTATCGATCCTAGTTTTCCAGAACACGTAGGGACCCTGAGTTCTACTGAAAGTATGGATACTAAGGGTAACTTTCCTTATGCAAAGGAACTAGAAGATTTAAAACAAACGAGAGAATCTTTTAATACCTACCACTATCCAAAACAAGATAGAGGAGAAGTTGAACTCAAACTAAGCTATGCTAAACTTTATGAACCGTATAATTGGGTAGTTTCTATGGGTGTTTATATAGATGATATTGCAGCCCTAGTGGAGCGAAATAGTGAAATGCTCTCAACAGGACTGAAGAAGCAAAGTGAGTTAAGACTTATAAGTACATTAGCACTTTTAATCAGTTCAATCAGCATAGGATTAGTCATTTGGCGCTATCATCAAAAGAAAGAGCAAGAGCTTGTAAGAGAGAGAGAAGAAATGCTTAGGCAACATTGTGAATTATTGGAAGAAAAATATGAACGAGGTCATACCCTTATACATGATATGAAAAATCATATGATGTGTTTACAGTCTTTGATGCATACGAAAGCTGAATCACAGTTCATAGAGTATCTAGAGGAAATGAATCAAGATATTGAAAAGTATTCTTATAAAAGGATTACAGGTAATGAAATATTTGATATTATTTTAAATGATAAACTGGAAGTCATGGAAAGAGCAAATATTACATGTAAAGTGGATGTTGAAAAGGTAGACTTAAGTTTTATGAGTGTGAAAGACAGAGTAAGCCTTTTTAGTAATATGTTTGACAATGCGATTGAGCATATCAGTGAAGAAGCGCCAAGAAAAGTAAAATGCATGCTCTATACCTTTAATGAGGCTTGGATTATAATAAAAATTGTAAATACCTGTACAAAATCACCTAAAGTAAAAGGAAAACAATTACTTACATCTAAAGAGAATAAGGTGTATCATGGGTATGGTATGAAAATTATGGATAAGATTGTCAAAAACTATAATGGGAATATGAAGTGGGCGTACAATGTGAGTCAACAAGAGTTTCATCTTGTAGTAATGATTCCTATACAATAAAAAAGCCTATTCACCTCTGAACGAAGAGTGTGAATAGGCTTTTTAGGTAAGGGGATACTTATGCAGCAAAATGATGGGTAATCTATAACATATTGGGAATTAGGGGTTGCATACTGTATAGAGAGTTGATCGCAATTAGGGAGACGATCAAAATATTTTGTGCATAAGGGGAAAGGGGGAGCCTATCCCATAAGTAGAATAAATGAAATATCGTCATAAATCAACATAAATTGCAAGAATGCACTATTTTGCTGTAAATTCGATTAAAGCATTGAAGAAATCATATAAAAATATGTTAATGATTAAAAGAAAGTAGGTTAAGATTATGGCAAAGGTTTATCAATTTCCATCGAAGGGGGCTTCAGTAGCTAAGCCAACCCCTATTAAGTCTGAGGTAGAGCTTCAACTTAGAAGTACTATGAATTTACTTATTGCAACATATAAAGAAAGCCACAAAGGGCTTGAGGATATTAAAAAAGAAATTAAAGAGATGGATGGCACTCATTTTAAAAATGGAAAAGAAGTATTAAAGCAAATCAAAGCAATGAATAAAAAATTTCTCAAATACGGTGTGAGTGTAGGGGGGTATAAGTTTTTAACTTTTGAGGAGACAGAAGTCATTTATGTTAATGCCAACCAACTCTTTTATATTGGAAAGACAGAAGCAGATAAAAAATCTTATACAACAGGCAATTTTATTGACCAATATAATACTTATAAATTTACACTTATATTAGATGAAAGTTTATATCATATCATTGATGAACGTATGCAAGAACTCAGCATTACCATTAAAACATTAGAAAATACAAAAATTTAATATTTACCTATTAATTACTGATAAAAATTTGTAAATGAGGCATACTAATCTTAAAATTTGTTTCAAACAGGAGGTTAGATATGCCTAAATTACGTTGTACGGTGGATAATTGTTCCTATAATAAGGAAGAGTATTGTACCTTGAACTATATTTTAGTCGATGGAGATGGCCAAGTGGCTACAAATGTGGAAGATACATGTTGTACGAATTTTGATGCTTCTGAATACACATTAAGTAACCAAGAGCATATGGCACAAGCTGTGGTAGATATTAAATGTACAGCAGATCATTGTATATTTAATGAGGATAATGTTTGCGAGGCAGAAGAAGTAGGTATGGCGGGTGCATCAACTTGTACATGTAGCCAAGATACGCAATGCGGCACGTTTAGATGTGGAAGAAGCTAAAGGCTTCTTCTTTTTTTATAATAAAAGAGGGATAAATAACCTAAGTTGTTTTTTGAAATTTCTTCTAGGAGTATAATAAGAAAAAAGAGAATACTTAGAGGAGAAATAATCATGAATAAACCAGTAAAATGTATAGCGTGCGACAAAATAGATGAAAAACATACTTTATATGATGCCACTTTACCAGATGACCAAAGATTCCAAAGGCTTATCACTTCAAATGGTGAAAATCCAACATTTTGTTTTGAATGTTACGACGAACTTTTAGAATGTGCAGCAAGGTTGTATCAATTATTTGATGAAGATACAGAACATATGATGAAACTCATCTCAAGAAGTGATATTTTACAATGTTTAAAAAATAAAATGTGTCTTTAAGAGTCAATATTTCAAAAAGCCCCCATGTAGATTGCTGATTATAGCAAGCTACATGGGGACTTTTTTATGCAAGTGATCCCTTTTCTAAGGACGTGCATAGACTATAGTACAAGGGGAGGGGGGGAAGAAAATGAAGAAAAGAAATCTATTTAAATTTTGTAAGTTTATTTCCTTACGGGATAAATGTCTTATACTCTTTATGGTCGCATTTATGTCGTATTCGGGAGTTACTTTGCTTTGTGGCAAGGCACTTGGAAATGCCAGCAATATAGACATTATCGTTCGGACAACAATGGCAGCTATATTTGGTTATTTTATTAGTAGCAATTTTATGAGCAAAGAAATTGTGAGTAAGAAAAGTAGAAAGCAATCTCATGGACTAAAAAAGTTAGAGTGTACTTGTAAAATTGAAGAAGTTATACAAGAACCAAAAGAGACGAATCTAGACAATAAGCAAGAAAATAGAATACAAATTATGATTGTAACTGCAATAGGATTGATTTCACTGTTCATTTTGTTTTTATCAAGAGAGTGTACAAATACTCCACAAGATGCCCTTGCTACGATTTCACAATTTAGAAGTTTTGTTAGTGGTTGTGTAGGTTTTTTGATAGGTATACCCCCTGAAAAAAAACAACAATAATCCAATATAGAGAGGCTGTTTTATAACAGTCTCTCTATATTGTTTTAACATTTCCCCCCAAAGTGCATATATTAATAATAAAGCATAAAGGAGAGAGGATATGAGCTATAGCACATACTATCATGAAGCAAGTTATACCCTGTATGAGAAAGTCCCAACAAGTAAAAGTATTGAGGTTCAACCAATTAAAGAAGCTGCAGAAATACAGGCTGATATTAAACTAAATCAAGTGAGTGTAATAACTTTTTCAGGCGTCATTTATAATGAGAAGATGGTACCGGTGTGTGGGGAAAGTGTAAAAATTATTAAACCATGCACCCATAGAGAAAGCACTTATTTTGAATTAGTAGCCTGTACCACAACAGATCAAGAAGGCCACTATAAAGTGGAAGTCTACGGGGAGGAAAATCAGTTATATGTGATTATAGAAGGCTGTAAAATACTGCCTATACCAGTAGATTGTCAAGAAGAAAAGCAAACTTATTGTGTAGAACACAAACACTGGAAACGGAATGATATAAAAAGTACGAATAATAGTGAACCGATGGAGAAAAAAGGTATAGCAATAAGTGATTATCAACATTTTTAGAGGGTGACAAAAAGAGAAATGGCAGTGTAGATATGGCAATCGTCTAAACAATAAGCAAAAAGGTTTTCAACATAAACTTTACGTATAGAAAGGGAGCTTATAGCGGAAAGCTCTTCATGCATGATATGAGAATAAGTTGTTGTATGCATAGTGTGACAAAGGTCTTTGATCGTGTACTGATAGATTAATGTCAAGGGGAGAGAGAGCATAGACTCGTCTCCTAGAGCTAGGGGACGAGTTGTGATGGTGACTTTATGGAGTGTATAAATAGGCCAAGTCTTATAAGGAATAGAAACTGTAAAAGAAGTAGAAAGATTTATGAAGTTGTCTAGGATTTTTGGCGTATAGTCACAAATACCTTCATATTTTACAAATGCATGCTTAAGAGGATACATAGTATACACTCCTTTCTTAGTTTGAATAGTTATTTTATGGCCTTTTACTAGAGACGAACCATTACAAGTATGGATGCACAAGCAAAGAAACAACGATTATTAAGGACACGCCAGGATACATTTTGAATTTTAGCGTCAATAGGCACATTAGCACTGGGCGTTGCATTTTCAGGCAGTATAATAAAAGTACTAAAAGGAAGGGTGTAGTGAGCCGTACAAATGCAAGAATCTATTTCATTAGAAGCATATTCTACACTCATTTCAAATAAAGCATGCACCATTAATTTGGAACCGGTAAGGGTTTGACCGTCTATAGCGATACCTTTTGGTGTTTTGATAATGTAAGATTTGAGCAAACTAATCTGCCCACCTATAGTGTTTATTACATCGATATCAGGTTTATCCAAAGGAAGCTCTAAAGACTGCTCTAGAGAAACTTGCTTAAAGGTAGAGGGTGTAAGAGGGATAGTAAGTTTGAAATTAGGACATGTCATATATTTGGTAGAGTGGTCACAGATATAGTACATAAATTTCGCACATACTTCATTGATGATAGCATCTTCGTGATGGAGGCTTCCGGTGACTAAAGTAGAGAATGTGATAAGCGTTGTATCCCCTTTTGGGATAGAACCAACATTAATAGGCGCACCTAGTTCTACGCTATTAATGAGGGTGCCATTGATTTTAAAACTACCGTCTATAAGTGTGGTACAACAAGACGTATTTTGCACAACTACGTTAAAAGCATCTATGTCGCCTTTATTGGTAATATAAAGTGTGTAGTCTAGATGATCATGTAAATAAGCAATAGATTGACTGACTGACCCTGTTATTTCTATCTGAGGATTTAAGATGTGAATTTGATGGGGTTCACTTTTGACAAAGCCCATTTTTTCTTGGGAAGTGCCATAAGGCAAGTAACTATAGTAGCCGGAACAAATGTTTTCAATGACATCTTTTTTGTGATCTAAAATAAGTGCATCAAAAGTAAGGACTTTAGAAGCTCCGGCATTAAGGGTATCTAAGGAGACACCACTAATAATAGAGGCATTTGAAACAGGTACTTGGTCTAAAAATACAGAGCCTGTTATAAATTTGAGTTCAGGTGCGAGTAAATCTTCGACTTTAAGATGAGTAAGTTTGAGGGTTCCTACATTGGTTGCTGTAATCTCATAGGTAATAGTTTCACCTACTACAAAATCTTGGGTTTTAGTAGATTTTGTTAGCAAAAGGTTGGCACAAGTGAGTAACACCCCTTGTTCATCCACTGCCTCCACATAAAAGATTTTTTCATAGCCTCCAGATAAAATTTTAAACATGCCTACTGTAGGATAGCTCAGGATCTTGACGGGTGAAGCGGTTTCTAAGACCATGAGCTCAATATCTACATGTTTGGTCGTATGAGGGGGCAAATCACCAATGCTCATCCCTTCTGTTAAGGTGTTACGCAGGGGTTGTTTATTTTGCTTAATGCTTAAAATTTTTAAGAAAGATGGGATGTTTTCTTTAAGAACTACTTCTTTGATAGGTACTTCGCTATCATTTGTAGCAGATAGGGTATAGGTAAAACATTCCCCTAAATTGATTGCTGTCTTATCGGCTCGCTTGGTCAAGGTGAAGGAAGGTTGGTGTAAGGTTAGACTATGAGAAGCAGTTAGTCCATCGTAAGTGTGCTGTTTATGATTTAGCGTGTAGGTGTATTGGGTGAAAAGTATAGTTGTAAGTGTAGCTATAGAGGAAGAGGAAGTAGGTGCAGCTTTAAATTGCAATTGATGCGTTTCTTTCGGTGACATAGAAGTAATCAAATAGCCTTCTAATAAGTTGCTATGAGTGAGTGTATGGTCCAAAGTGAAGTCACCTCTGTATTGTATTTCAAGAGGTAAGGCTAAAGATAAATGAATATCAGTAAGGGGTAAATCGCCTGTATTGGTAAGGGTTACAGTATATTGAATCAAATCTTCTAAAAAAGCAGAATCGGTATTGGCAATAAGTTTCATGTGAAGAGATGGTCGCTTGAGTACACAGGGTTTGGCTATTTGTGTTGCCTTTAAGGTAGAAGCTTTTTCTAAAGGAGTAAGCGCATAAGTACATTTTACTTCACAAGAAGGTGCCATATTATTGGGAGGTGCTTCAAGAAGCAGTGTGGTGAAAGCAATAGTACATAGTTCACCAGGTAATAGTTTTACTAAAGAAATGCCAAAAGTAGGAATACTAATCAAATCACTAATCCCATTAATCATGACAGAACCCTGCTCATAAGTCATTCCTTCAGGCAAGGAGGCTGTGAACAAAAGATTTTCAAGAGGTAATGAACCTATATTGCGTAAAGTAGCCATATAGGTCAAAGTGTCTTGAAGTGTAAGTTCTTGATGACTTGGAACAAAATCTATTTGTAAGGCAGCTTGTTCAATATTGACCTGTACAGGTATAGAAACACTCAAATGGCTAATAAGAGAGGTAGCGCTTATGGTGAAGCTATCTTGAGTAAGGGGGGCTAGGCTGGGGGTATAAGTAAAGTGCCCTGTCGATTCATTTAAGTTTACTTTTCCCCGAGCAGGCCCAGATTCTAAGGCATAAATAAGTGCACCCTCACAAGGATCACTCACCTCAATACAACTTTCTAAAAGATCACCTACAAGTACTTTTTCATAGATAGGGCCTTTTCCAATAGGTTCGGGGGCACAGATAAGAAGCGGTAAATCTAATACCTCTCCATCAGATGCAGGACCTAAAGAGCGATGGTCTATATGTAGCAAGGCATGCTGTTTGACTTCTAGTTGATCAGTGGTAAGCCTTAAGCGCATATAAGTGTGCCCAAGCAGAATTTTATCCATAGGTGGGCGCTTAAAGGAAAGGGTTACTTTTTGCGGCGTATTTAAAAGTGAAGGGATGAGTACAGGTTCTAGTGCTTCAACTTGTTCAAATTGTCCACTTTGATTCCAATCTATCCAGCCATATAAAGTAGCTGTGACACCTGTTTGATTTGTGATGTCTATAGTTACTTCATAAATAGGAGATGCCAAAGAAGCATTTGGAATGGGTACTTTTGAATGTAAAGTAAGCAAATCAGTATGGACGTGACGAGGACCATTTTCAGCAAAACTCGTCGTGTAAGGTATCGGGGCTGTACCTAAAGAGATAAGCAGAGGTGAAAGCAAGCTGCGACTAAGGCAAGCTGAACTAAGGGAAAAGTCCAAGGTAGAAAGTAATTCCCCTACAGCTACTTCATCTTCAATAGTGATACGGTAAATAGCACCTTTTGAACTATCAATTACATATAGAAATCCATCATAGTCAAAGAGCATCTCATACGTAGAGAAAGTACCAATCCCATGAGTTGTTAAAGTAATGAGTGTATCAAGAGAAGGATCTAACCGAAGTACTTGACCATCCGTACTTAAGGTGTACAAATAAGGTAGATGGGGATGTGCACACCAGCTACTTATTGGTAAGGAAGGGATGGAAAAAGATGTGGCAACTAAATAGTCAGGGGCAGTTTCATCTAGATTAAGCGCATAAAAATGAGAATCTAGATTTTCATACAAGTAAAGTATACCTTGTGGGTTAAGTGCTATGGCTTGATAAACTTTCTCAGGAAGGCCGTTAACGGGACAAGTATATATTTTACCCTGGACATCTAACTTACAGAGTTGATGTTTTTTGACGTCATAAAAGTATAAGAGCTGATCTAAATCATTATAAATCAATGTATGAGTTAAGGGAGTAGGACGAACATCTAATAAAAATTTTCTTACCCCTGTAACAAGGTTAAGCGTATATAAGGTAGACGTAGCTGAGTCAAGCATATAAGCTAGGTCCATGCAGTCAAAGGGCATAGGCATTGAGATACCTCCTTTTTAATAAAATTAATGAGCATGAAAATCTAAGCTAAGTAAAACATTTTGGTCAAAGTAAGTAGGTGACTTAATATGAGTGTGGGTAGAAGTAATTGAGGGGGTAAGGGTAAAGTGACCAGTTTGTATAAGTTGTTTGATAGTAGCAGGATCAGGGAGTTCAGGAACATTTAAAATAATGGTTTTTAAAAAGGTATAGTGTATGGCGTGGATAGTCTGAGCGACAGTATCTGAGATGTAGGTCATTTCTTCATTTAGGGTAAGGAGTACTATAAGATTTATCCCAGTTAAGATTTCGCCTTCAAATGAACGCCCATGAAGTGTATCAACTAACTTATACTCACTCACTTCAGGTATGATTTCACATTTGACAAGTTTTAGAATAGGTGGCTTATGAGATGGAATGCAAAGGTGTTCAAAAAAAGTATCTTCTTTAGAACAATGTACAGCACTCATGTATGCCACCTCCTTTAATACTTGACACAGAGGCTATGGCGATGAGTGTCAAGTTATAATATAGGGTTCTTGAAGATAAACCAATACCATAGCAATCTACTATAAGAGGGTGGAGATTAAAGGTTTGCTCACTAACACCATATTCAATAGGAATATAGACACTAAAAGGGTGTGTATAGTTTAAAGAGTGAACTTGTGAACATGCATGAGGATCAGAATAGTTAAACCTAAAGCAAGCATCTCCTTTTATAAAAATTTTATAGGCATCAGGCATAGGGTGAAGCACTTCGTAGGTAGCTAAAGTAGCTGTTGCTGACACTTCCGTCACATTCTCTAAATCTAGAGATGCGGGGGGAAGTGTATAAATGCCACTTATATTAAAAAGTCTAAAATAAGGCGAATCAACGGTGTTTGGTAATGTCATAAGATACCTCCTTTTGAAACTGTTTAAAGCATGAACAATCAGAACAAGGTTTGTGATAACAACGATTAAGATTAGAAAATAAAAGATGATTGTAAAGTACATTGTGTGAGTGTACGTTCAAATAATAGCAACCAATGTCGCAACTTGTATGCTCAAAGTAATAGAAGCCGCTAGCATCGGTAAGGGTGTTAGCAAGTTTTGTAAAAGTAAATTGAGGTGGGCTATAGCGAACTTCTATCAATTCAACATCAACCTTATAGAGTGGAAGCTGATGCTGAGTTAAAAGTTGCCCCCAAAATTTAAGGTGATGATAACTAGAAACACTCAAATTCATTTGTAAAGAAGAGGAAGCAGTAGTGTTAGTAATCAAGAAAGGGTTACTCTCGCCCAAAATACAAGTTTCAATAGAATAGTCAGTGGGATCATAAGTATCAGCAATCATGCAGGCACCTCCATTAGATGAGGTTAGGACAAGCCTCATTTGCGTCATCAATAATAATTTCTCTACCTGTATTAGATTTACCCACAAGAATTTTATACCAAGCATTTTCATTAGAACAAATATCAAATTGGTAAAACCCTTCACAGTCACTTGTGGTATGAGCAATACCTAGGTATTCAGGACAAGATTCAGAACCTATAATTTTTACAAGTTTGACAAGGGCATTAGAAATAGGTTGCTGGTTCATATTCAAAATTTGTCCCCATAACCTGATAGCGGAGTATTCGCCAACTCTAATATCGGCACGTATTTCACTAGTAGAAATAGAAGGGTTAATATTAATGGCTGTACTATTGCCAATAATAATTGTTTGATCAGATTGCATGATGAAACCTCCTCAATATGGAATATAATTATATATATACATTCTTGTAGACGAATATTTATAAAATACTTAAAAAGGACAAAGCTCCAGTGTAAAAACAGGATATGTTTGAATACCTTAAGGGTGTACTTAATATATATATATGGAATAGATTGTACGGAGGGGGGGAATAGGCAAAGTATGAGGGAAATTAAAATATGGGGTATTATACAAGATGAAGAAGGCTCTGCCATACCTTATGTGTGCGTACGACTGTTAAGAAAGGTCCAACATAATAGGCATACGGTATATAAAGATGTAGCAAAGTGTTGGTCAGATGAAGGAGGGCGATATGCCTTCCAAGTGTCAAGAGAAAGGGAGTGTGTTTATAAAGTGGTGGTTATATGGAGCTTATAAAAAATAAAATTCGTGTTGTCAGCTACTTTTTACCAAGGAATGCTCAACTTGTTACACTAGAAAATTATTGTGGGGAGCCAGCTGTTTTGGAGGGGGATTTAGACCAAGATGGGGAACTAGAGATGATGGCACTCTATAAAAAGGATGAAATTTATTATTTGATAGGTCTTAAAAAAGAGAAAAAATGGTATGTAGCTTGGAATCGAGCTGTGAAATATAAAGGTGTTCAGCATTTTCAAATCACCCACGTACAAGATGCAAAAAGATGTGAGGTAGCTATTGCAGGAAAGATTGAGGGTATGGCAAAGAGCCAATTGATGTTGCTTGAATGGACAGAGGAAGCAGCACAATCGCTCTTAGCTGATTATATTGCTTATGATAAATTATATATACAAGATGTGGATAGTCTAGATGGGAAAGACGAAATTATTTTATGGAAAAATAAGGAACTTGAGGCCTATGATGTACATATTTATCGCTATAAGAAAGGTACACTTGTTGAAGATACAAGCTTAGATGCTTTTTATTATCCTACCATTGTGGGATACTATGAATATTTGCAGGAGCTTTACCCAGAAGAAACTATTTATACGACGTATTTAGAAGAGGCTCGCCTTAAATGTGTGAGTGGTACAAGTAATAAAACGGATATGGACTTTTTACTTGGTATGAGTGCTTATTTAGAAAAGGATGAGGTAGAGGAAGATGTTTTTTTAACAGGAAAAAAAGAAAAAGATGCTGATTATTTTACTCATCTTCAGCTCGTAGCCACACATGGTCATCAAACAAGAAATCAATTGATGAATTTGGAAGTAGAAAAAGTTTATGATTACGAGATGAAAGTAGGTAGATTTTTAGAAAGTGAAACAGAACAAGTTTTTATCAAGATAAATGCCAAGACGCAAGAGGCCCCTACCAGATGTTGGATAATTGGCATAGAACGTGGTTATTTGTATAATTATTTACAACAAGAAATGTATTTAGAGGCTACAAAATATAGAGAGAGTATAGCACGAGAGGGTGAAGTAAAGGGGACTTATGAAGAGGCAAGTGGCCATGACGAAATCAAAAGAGAGATGGCACAAGAAAGAATAGATAAGCTAGGGGAAGGTTATCCCATTGAAATAAGTGCGCAAGCACCTCTTATGCTGGGCATGAAACATACTATATGGTGTGAAAAAACAAATCAAGTAGTAGGTTATAAGTTAAGACTATTCAAAGGAGAAAAAAATCAGTTTAAGCTATATAAAACCTTTGTTATGAGGGAGGAGGAAGGAGGATAAGATGATCATTTGTTTGGAAGTAGATAAGAGCTTTGCAAAGCTTCAAGATGAAATAAACTACAGTATCACTATTAGAAATGAAGAACAAAAAATAGATAGCCTACGCATTGTAAATCCTTTTGATGAAGTCATTACTTTTAAATGGGTGAATATGAAAGAGATTCTATACAATGACAGCAAAATTGTAACTGAGGGTTTTCTCATTAAAAACTTGCAAAGTTGGGAAGAAATCAAAGTGACTTTTGTAGGTGAAGTCATAGATTTTCCAAGAGAAAATCTTATTACTCAGATGGCGGATGTATACTACAATGTTGGAAAAGAAGCTTACGTGCTCACAAGTAATGCTGTTATGACTTATATCGTGGATGCGAATATAGCTTATAGGGCAGGTAGTTTCGTACTACAAGGGAATAAAGGTGCAGTCAATAGGGGAGAGGATATAACTTACAGCGTTAGTATAGCCAATAAGGGCAATCGAAAAGCTGAGCAGATTTTAGTAGGACCGCTAGCACCTCATGGCACATATTTAATACCTGATACAATTAAAAGCCTAGAAGGGAAGACCACTTTAGTAGAAGAAGGAAATATGTATATAGAAGCATTAGATATAGGAGAGATGAGAACTTATTCTTACACAGTTAAGGTAGAAGACTTCCCGTGTGTAAAAGAAGTGACACAAGCCTTACATATACAGTATAGACTCACTTATCCCAATCGACAATGTGTTGTTCAAGAGAGCACTACAAACGCTGTAGAAATACCTATAGAAATGGTATACTTCACAGGCAAACAAGAGCCCTTACGAAAATGTGTTTCATCGGAGTTTGCAACAGAAGGAGATGAGCTCACCTATACTTTTGAAGGCTGTAATGTAGGAACAGTAAGTGCCTGCAATATACAGGTTATAGATACTATACCAGAGGGGGCAAGGTGGATACAAGATAGTTTACTTATAAATGGACAAAATGGCTATAAGATGCAAGAAGAGCCTGGGGAGCAAAGTCGCCAGATTCAAATTGCATTGCCAGATTGTTCCCCAGGTGAAGTGTTTAGTATAAGTTATAAAGTAGAAGTATTAGGTGAGTGGCCTTTAAATGAAGTGTTGCAAACAATGCCAAAGATGACTTATTGGTATGGCGTAGCAGAGCACATGGTAGAAGAGGAAGTTTATGTGCAAGCTGAACCGACACAGGTAATACTTGCCTGTATAGATCCACTAGAAAGGCATCTAATAGAAGGACTTGAAGAGGTTTTTACATTAGGTGACACAATAACAACTCATTTATCTTTTATGAATAAAGGAAATGTGCCAGCAAACAATATAGAAATTGTTCTAGATGTTCCAGTAGGTGTAGTAGTAAGTGGAGAAGGATGGTTGCAAGAAGGGGAAAAGGTGAGTAAGTGTTGTGATGCATCCTTAGAACCACAAGCATCTTATACAGAGGAGTTATGTGTTGAAATAATAGCTATACCTTTGCCCTCACAGGCATTTATAAATGCACAAGTCATTTATACCTATAATGTAGGTGAAGAACATATAGAACAAGTAAGTGCCCAAGAAGTACTTCCGCTAGTCATTGAAGCTGCTTGTATAAGTGAAGAATGGGAGGATATAAACAAGTGCTTCTATCCGGAAGAGGTATGTGTAGGGGAAGAAGTAGTCTGTACTTTTACACTTACTAATACAGGCAATCTTACGGCCTATGACATTACTATACAAGAAGAAGCGGTAGAAGGACTCTGCTTTTTAAAAGAGTATGCAGATGAGCTCTATATAGAAAAGCTACAGCCTAAAGAAACACAAACTGTGACTTATAAGGCTCAAGTGATAGGACTACCACCAGATGGAATGCTTAGTCCTAGATCACAACTCACTTATCACTATACAACACATACAAACAAATGTTATACCAAGGAAATAAGTTTTAAGGGGCAAGGGATACAAGTAGTAGATGCATATATAAGCCCTTTTATCCAGCAGAAATGTGTCCAACAAGTAGAAAGTTATTACTATGCAAAAGGTGATGTAGTTCACTATGCACTAGCTATTGCTAACTTAGGAAATGTATCAGCAGAGAATATTGTATTAGTCCTACCAGAGCTACAAGAAGCTACTTGGAGAAACAACAATCCAATGGTACTGAATCAACTCATGCCAGGTGAACAGCAAGTTTTGGACTATTATATGGATGTTACACATATACCTTCCCAGGGAATTATTAAAGTAGCACCTTTACTAGGCTATACATTTATGATAAATAATTATAAATCTAATAAAAGTAGACAGATTGAAAGGAGCTATGCCTTAGATTCTATAGAAGTAGCGATACACTATGCATGTATAGAAGAAGCAAATGGGTTGACAAGAAGTGTAGAAACGACCATCACACCTCTTCATGAAGTCGTGTATTACACAGTGAATCTAAAAAATGTGGGTAATGTAAAGGCACTAGACGTACGCCTACAAGAAAGTGCATCAGAGACCTGCATTTATGAAAGAGGTACATTGACTTTAAATGGCATAGCGATAGACAATAATCCCCTCAAAGAAGCTATATTATTAGGAACGGTAGAACCTGGAGAAGCCTATAGCATACGTTATGGTGTGAAAGTGAGTGAAATACCTGTAAGTGGATATTTTGATACGAGAAGTATAGTAACTTATGCATACAATGTAGGCACTTGTATACGCAAACAGAAGACCGTAACAGAGCCTATCAGTGTACAGGTAGCAGATGCAGCACTTCAACTTGTAACAGGAGTAGGCGGATACAACTTAACTGAGCAAAATATTGATTTGGAAGAGTCCTTTAATTTTGATGTAACTATTTGTGCGAGAGGGAATGAGGAAGCGTACAATTTGTATTACTGTATTGAAGGAGATGGGGTAAGTTTTGAATCCGATTTTGGATTAAGGCCTATGCAAATTCCAACAGTACTACCCAATCAAACGAGGGTGATTTCTGCTATAGGCAAAGTGAAACAGTTCGTTCTAGATGGGAAGCTATGTATAAGAGGAAAGCTTTGCTATGAATTTGGTTCGGGGATGTATAGAAGGCAACACACCTTGTATACAGAAGAACAAAAGCTTTACATTTATGCAGCAGGTCCACTGACACCCGAGGCTTTTAAATTAGAAATGAGCCACAAGGTGGTACATGTGGGAGAGAAGGTTACCTTAACTTTATGGCTTACAGGGGAAGGCAACTGTCCTATGGAGCAAACTATGATTTACTTAAAAGGCTTTGAGAAATTAGGTTTTCAAGTAGAAGAAGTTTATAGTGAGCAAGAGAGCATACTGTTCAGGTCTATAGAGGAAGCTTTTTGTTTAGGTACAATTTATCCTCAGCAAAAGAAGCATATTACTATAGAAGGATTTATGACACATATATCCAAAGAGACTATGTGTGAATATGAGGGCATGCTTACCTATCAGTATATTTCAGCGACAAGTTCAATGCCTAAAAAAGTTTGTTGTCCTACCCTAAAAGGAAATTTTATCTTTAAAGAAAGTGGACTTTCACAGGAAGGGAGTATCACTTTAAGAGGGGATAAAACATCGTTAAGACAAAACGAAACCATCGTATATAGCCTCAAGATAGCGAATAAGGGAAATGCTAAGACAGAAGGAATAAAGATTCAACTGATGATAGATGAAAGGCTAGAGATAGAAGCAATACCAGATCATGTTAAAGGGGGGGCTTACACAGGTGAGCTCATATCAGGTATCTATATTGAAAAACTTAGGATAGATGAAGAGATAGAAATAAAATTTAGAGGTCTATTGAAGACACTTGTGACAAAGGAAGACTTAGCTGTGTCAGGAACTGTGATCTATGAATATGAAGATGGTGAAGAGGTATTAAAAGTATGTGAAAAAGAAATTCCACCTTACTTTGTAACGATTGAAAGTGCAGATTTTGAAGGAGAATATTTCAGTCTAATAGTAGATAAGAAAGAAGTGGATGAAGGTAAGACTGTACACTGCCAAATACACTGTCAAAATGGCGGGAATAAACAGGCGAAAGGTGTTAAAGTACAAGTGATGTTACCAATAGGATTCACTTATGTACAAAAACCTTTTTATGCTAAGAACAAAATCAATAAAAACGGTACAATAGAAATAGGGACACTACAACCTATGGAGAAACGACTTATAGAAGTTGACTTAGTGGCAAGTCAACTTACAAGAGAGTATCAAGAAAATGACAGAGTGCAAGGAAACTGCATAAGTGCAAGACTCACCTATAAAGAACGGGAAGAAGAGGTGGAAATACAAGCACTTCCTATACCTTTAGCTTGTACATGTCCATTACTAGAAATGAACTGGGAGTTGGATACAGAAAGAGCTATTGTAGGAGAACTCGTACAGTATAGGTTGTATATTCACAATAAGGGGAATCGTAAAGCAGAAGCAGTCACTATAAGTGATTTACTTCCAGAAGAAGTAAGGTATGTAACCGGTTCTTTGAGGGTAGAAGGAATGCAAGTAGAATTTGAAAGTTTAAAAGAACAAGGGAGTACGTACGAGGAAGAAAGAGCAAGGGGCTTCTTACAATTAGGAGACATAGAGCAAAAAGAAAAGATTGTGCTCATTTGTACAGGACAAATTGAACGTATGCCTTTAGACAGAAAGATTGAGCATAAGACAAAAGTCACTTATCAATATCTATTAAATAATCAGATAGAAGAAGGGTTGGTAGAAAGTAAAAGAAGTAAATTAGAAGTAGAAACAGCGCAGTTAGAAATTTTTAAGCAATGTAATAAACAAAAAATGAATGTGGGGGGTGAAGTAGAGGTAAGTGTTAAGTTAATTAATACGGGTAGTATGCCTTTAGATCAAATCATTTTTTATGATGCATTGCCAGAAGGCCTATTATTTGTAGAAGGAAGCTTCAAAAGAGGCGGGAAACGTCAAGGGATAGTCGACCTTGGTACGGGAGTTGGACTGGGAGCGCTTAAACTACAAGAACAATGTATACTTTCATATAAATTAAGAGTAAGTAACTATACAGGTACACAATTGGAGCACAGTGTTTATGCGGACTATCTATTTAATCAGGCAAACTTTAAAATAAATAAAAAAAGAAGTGAAGTTTTAGTCGATAGACTAGAGTTAATATCACCCTATCAAGTGCTACTTAACTATGAAACTCAAATCTTTTTGTCTTATGATGCACCCGACCTTTATGAAATTTTAAATATTGAAGTAGAGGCAGAAATATTAGAGGCATATTGTGTGAGTGACCATCCTTCAGAAGCAGAGATAAAAGGGATTTTAAACTACGATATTACATATAGAGGAAAAGATGGAAATAGACAAATTAAGGTGAAAAAAGTATGGAATAAGTGTATAGAATTAAGTTATGAGAAGTCTAAAGAACGCTTGCAATTACAAGTAATGACGAAAAATATAGAGTATGTTATTGTTCATAAGCGTGCCTTGAAAGTGGAAGTAGGGCTTAATGTGAGTGAAACTTAAATAGAGAAAATACTAGGATAACAAAAGGGGATGAATTGAGACATCCCCTTTTGTTATGCGTAAGATAATAGTTTATCAGCGGTGGCAAGTATCATTTGGGCAATGTGTAGGACAAGTTGGGCAACTTGGTGTGTGGCCAGGGTATTTGACGCAGGTTGGTGGATAATAACCGTTGAAAGCATTGCAACTAATTCCATGATTTGCAGAAGGTGTAGTACATACAATAGGTGGGCAATAAGTACCGCAGTATAAGTTAAAATGATGTGCTGGGACAGGGGGAGCCATTGAAGTGAGAGAACAATAAGTTGGAAGTGGCATGGAAAAACTTGCTTTGTTACATGTAGCTGCTGCATTTGAACATGTATAACAGGACATAAAATAAGCCTCCTTTTAAAAAATATAAGATTGATAAGAGTAATCACTATAATAATATGTAAAAATAAGTCGAATGGTGCTTGAAATAGAAAAAAGTTTAAACTATAAATAAAGACCTATAATTAACTAAAAATGTAAAAAAATGATTATTTTAATGAACCCAAATAATGGTAATTTCATACTATGTAAGTAGGCAATAAATAGTGTGCAATTTGTCTAGAGGAGGATTTATGAAATGGCAACACACATGAGAGAACTCATCGAATACCATGGTGTAAATAGATGTGATTATGGAAAACTCCCCTATTTTAAACAAATAAATAGAGATTTTACATTTTGCGTATCTATGCAAAAACCCGATATAGAACAAATTGTTAAAGTATGGGTTAAGCCAGACATTGTACAACAAAAAATTGTAGTAACACCAATAGGTACATCACTCGAGGGGCAACGTGTCACAGGATACAAAGTAATGGTTATGGGAGATATTATGTATAAAGTTGAATATGTAGTGCTTGAAGCAAGTCAAAGTTTGCATACAGCCCATGTTACCATTCCATTTTGTGGAGACATCGTATTACCAGAAGAATTTAATACCAATTCTATTGTGATTACAAGTGTAAGTGTAGAGGATATTTATTCTGAACCTATGGATACACGATGTATTTATAACAACATTACAATGATGCTTATTGCAGATTTGTGCTAAGGGGAGGGAAGAAGATGAAGGCATTTGAAACAGGCAGTTGTATGCAAGGTGTGTTACCTACAGAGGCAATGTATTTTAAAGAAGAAATAGTATGTGAAGTGCTGAGTATACCGATACAAAAACCAGATATGGAAAGAATGCTAGATGTCATGATATGGCCAGAAATAGTGCATGTTAGTTTGGTGGATACACCTAAAGGGCGTTCTTATGAAGGGCAGAACTTGTCAGGGCTTAAATTAGTAGCAGAGGTTAACTTAAAAGAGAAAGTGACCTATGTAGCCAATGAACCTAAACAAAGTGCACATGCAGCATACTATGAAACACTTAAGAGTGTCTTTGTTGTGTTGCCAGAAAAATCACCTAATGGAACAGATATTTGTGAGCTTTTTAGAGCAAATAGATTAACCGTTTGTGCCTATGTAGAAGATGTATGTGCACGTATGTTAGACTCAAGAACCATCCATCAATGTGTCATGTTGTTTGTAGACATAAAATTATGTTAGAAAGGAGATATTCAACATGCCACAATACGTACCTAAATTTATTCTTTACAAAAAAACACAAAATACGTATGCAGTAGTAGGTCAGACACTTATTTATAGTATTAATGTAAGTAATGATGATACCATACCTTTTACTAATATAGTTATTTATGATGTTTTGGATGCACCACTTAGTTTCAAAGAAGGAAGTGTAAAAGTAGAAGGAATGTTGTTGCCAAATGCAAATGTTTTTGCTGGTGTACCCATTGGAAGCCTTCTGCCAGGAACGAAGAAGACAATCACTTTTGAAGCCACCGTTTTAAATCGTGACAATCTTGTTGCAGTGAATCAAGCTATCGCACGATTTAATTATCAGCCAGTAGATGGACCAGTTCTAGCAAACCAAGTAGCTAGTAATAGTTGGGAGGTTAAATTGTACCTAGCAGAGGTAGAGGTCATTAAAACAGCAGATAAACAAGAAGTCAATTTAGGTGACGAAATTGCTTATACAGTCAAGCTTGGTAACATAGGAGATTTACCAGCAAATGGCGTATGTTTTACAGATATTTTGCCTCCACAGATAGAACTTGTAGAAGGTAGTGTGAAAGTACAAGGAGAGGTGGTAAATGGGGTAGAACTTGATAAGGGAATTTTTCTTGGCAAGATTTTACCTCGTGAAAGTACAATGATACAGTACACCACAAAAGTCATAAAGGCTAATTGCAGTGGTCTTTTGACTAATCAAGCGCATGCTACATTTAGATATGAGCTACCTTTTGGGGATACAGGTGTACTTGAAGGGGAACCAGTAGCCGTAACAACCTATACAAAACTCAATATCAATACTTTTAAACAACTCAGCATTGAAGCTTACTTATATATTCCAGAAGTTAAACCGTGCATAGAAACACTTAATACAGTAACTGGTACAATTGATGTTAAAGGATGTCATGTGCTTAAAACACCACAAATGGTTAGTGAGGAAAAACAAATTTTAACAGGCTATAAAGTAATCATTTATAGTATTTTAAATGTAGTCATTGAATATACAGCACTGGGGGCAGATCAAAAGGTACATTCAGCACATTATGATGTACCTTTTAGCACTTTTGTGATGCTGCCACCAGATTATGAAATAGGCAGTAAACTAGATATATCTGGTGTAGTAGAAGATATTTATTATCAAGCTATAGATATACGTTGCTTCTTTACTAATGTGTCTGCACTCATTAATGTAAAAATTTTAGGCTGTTAAGTTTCAAGGGAATGAGTTGTCTTATAACATCTTAACAAAATCCACAAAAAAGTAACACCATAATCGCTTCAGGCATAATATATAGAGAAAACATTCTTTTCACTTAGCAAAATAATTTTAATTATTTATTAGGAGGTAGTAAGATGTCAAATTATGAAGCGAATACACAATATGGATGTCAACATCAAAGAATGTCTAACGTATTATGTGGTAACTCAGTAGACATTAAAATTACAAATTTTGATGCTGCAGAAGTAAGGGCAGACGTATTAGTTGAATCTGCAACGAAAGATGGTCCTTGTAACGTAGTACGTTTATGGGGACAAATAAAAGATTGTGATGGCAATCCTGTGCCTAATGCACTTTTAAAACTTGTAAAAGTAGTCTGTACAACAGCAGGAAAGCAATACCAAGGGATGGCACATACCGTAAGTGACTGCGAAGGATTTTATCAATTTGATCTTTGCTATTGTGATGGAACAGAATGTTATAAGATTCTTGTAAGTAAAGCTTATACAGGACCAGAGCAAATTACTGAAACAGGCGCAGGTAATTGCTGTGCATGTACTGGCCGAGGCTGTGGAGGAAATGGACACGGACCTTGTCATGAATATCAACCTATCATTGTTCAAGGTGGACCAGAGCATCAATGTACATGTGAACCTAAACCATGCCCACCATGCCCACCAACACCACCATGCCCATCATGGCCAGTAAAGCCACCTTGTACACAATATCCTCAAAATCCACCATGTCCACCATGGCCATGTAAATAATTTGTGAATAGGGTAAAGCACCTTCAAATGGGAGGTGCTTTTGCTGATTATTACAGAAAATCAATAAATTAATTATCTACTTCTTACTAAATTTTAATCTAAAAAGTATGAACCTATAAATAGGAAAGGACATAGATTATAGTAAAGATATAAATGCTTTCTAAATATGAAAAGGGGTGTAAGGAATATGTCATGTGAAAGATGTGCACAAAATAGCTGCAATAGGATGCCTGTAACTAAAGGAAATAAGAGTCAATGTGAAGGACAAACGCAAGTATACAATAAGTGTTATGACATCAATGGTGGTAACTATCATATAGTAGATACAAATATCTGCAACAATTATTACAATCGTTACAATCATTATTATGTGACACAACGCAATATTACAACAGATTATGTAACAGATTACAATGTTTTTCATTACAATCAAGAAAATATTTATAATGGTTGTTACACATTAGGGTCATATAATAGTGTAGCGAATGGCCAAGGTTACGGTCAAAATGGAGCAGCAGGATGGAACCAAGGTTACGGTCAAAATGGGGCAGCAGGATGGGATCAAGGTTATGATCAAAATGGAGCAGCAGGATGGGACCAAGGATGTGGTCAAAATGTAGGAGCAGGATGGGGCCAAGGCTGTGGTCAAGGCTGTGGTCAAAATGTAGGAACAGGATGGGGCCAATGTTGTGAGCATAAATGTATGCCTAAACCATGTAGGCCTTGCTGTAGATAAATATAAAATATGATTTAAGTACTGTGGGATAAAGTAAGTATTACAACGGAAAGTCTAAAGTAGAGAGGGATTAATAAAAGAGATGGAACCATTTTAGAAGGATTCCATCTCTTTTATTTGTTTACTCAATGATAGTTTCAGGAAGTAATATTTTTTTAGGCTTAGGATTTTTATAGAGGAGCCGATAAAGGAGTTCTCCAGCTTTTCTTCCGATTTCAAAAGGGTTTTGGTCAATGATGAGTGGTTTGAAAGAGAGGAGGTGTAGATAGTTTTCAAACTCATTATCAAAGAGCATCAACGTCAAATCTTTAGGGATTTGAAGGCCTATATGTTGCAGATAGGGTGCTAGTTTCATGCCATAGCCAGCGCTCGTGGTGATGAGTGCACTTAAGTTTGGATTGGCTTCAAGATACTTTGAAAAGGATGAAAAGAAGTCGGGTGCAGTGTGGTCACAGATGAGTTGTAATTTGGAATCAAAGTTACCTGTAACATCTAGAAGGGCACGCTGATAACCACGAGAGCGGTCTTGAACAGAGCTGACAAGCTGCGGGTCTTGACTAATAAATCCAATGTGGGTATGCCCTCTGGATAGGAGATATTTAGTGCTATTATAGGCTGCTGTAAAATGGTCGCAAGCCACATAGCTTAAGTCTAACCCAGTCAAATAGCGATCGACCAAAACAACAGGGAAGTTATTTAAGCTCAATTTCAAAATTTCCTTATTATACACGTTGTTATCAGTAGGATAGATGATAAGTCCTTTACAATTACCTTGGGTAGCTACTCGAACCATTTCTTCTTCTGTTTGTGGGTTGCCACCTGTCACAAGAATGCCAAGATACAAATGGTGTTCAAATGCAAAGGACTGGATGCCCTCTTGGATTTTACTAATAAAGTTTCCACCTACTCCAGGCACGATAAAGTAAATCATGGGATTTTGTTTTTCCTTGTTAAGAAGTTCTAGTTCACTGGCCTTTGATGCAATAAAAGTACCTTTGCCTTGCTTGCGATAGACTAGCCCATCCTTTTCTAAAGTTAAAATAGCGTTTTTAGCACTAATGCGACTTGCATTAAAGCGGAGAGCGAGTTGGTTCTCAGAAGGTAATTTGAAGTCGGGGGTGTTTTTGTTTCGTTCAATAATCTCTAGGAGATATTTACGCATACTGATGTATAGTGGCTCACTTGACATTGGCGTTAAACCATTTATCTAAACACTCTATTAAATTATTCTTTGCCATCTGCAAGTCTGTTTGGGCAAGTATATAAAGACCTTTCATAAATCAGTAACCTCTCCTTTTTTACTACATTACAGATACGCTATAATAGTTTACTTTTGTATCTATATAGCTTCCATTTACATAGTTTTCTTTTTATTATAGTAGTAATTATGCCTCTATGCAAGGAAGGGGTCTATATCAAGTATACCAAGTTTGTGATTTTTTTGAGGAGGTGAGATTGATTATACCGTATACATCCTTTAAAATCTACTTATAAGCAAAAGCGTTACGTTTATACTCAAACCACCACATTCTAGGAGGATAAAGAAAATGGCTAAGAAAAAAGCACATGTTATTTCACATACACATTGGGATCGCGAATGGTATTTACCTTATGAAAAACATCACATGCTCTTAATTGAGTTTATGGATACTTTACTTGATACATTAGAAAAAGATCCTGAATATAAAAGTTTCCATTTAGATGGGCAAACAATCATCTTAGAAGACTATCTTCAAGTAAGACCAGAAAAAAGAGAGCTTCTGACAAAAATGATTCAAACAGGTCGTATCCACATTGGGCCTTGGTATATCCTTCAAGACGAATGGCTTACAAGTAGTGAAGCCAACGTACGTAACCTTCAAGTAGGTCATCAAGATGCTGCTATGTATGGTGATATATGTAAAGTAGGTTACTTCCCAGATTCATTTGGTAACATGGGTCAAGCACCTCAAATGCTTCAACAAGCAGGTATCGAAACAGCTGTATTTGGTCGTGGGGTTAAACCAACAGGCTTTAATAATGAAGTAAGTGGAGAAGCATTTGAATCTCCATACTCAGAAATGTACTGGGAAAGTCCAGATGGATCAAAAGTACTGGGTGTACTTTTTGCTAACTGGTATTGTAATGGTATGGAAGCGCCAACAGATAAAGAAAAGCTTGTAGAGTACTGGAACCAAAAGCTTGAAGGTGCAGCACACTTTGCATCAACAGATCACATGTTATTCATGAATGGATGTGACCATCAACCAGTTCAAACAGATTTAAGTGAAGCCTTACACAATGCAGGTGAATTCTTCAACGACGTAGAATTTATTCACTCTAACTTCCCAGAGTATATTGAAGCCATTAAAGAAGAGCTTCCAGACAATTTAGTAACGATCCACGGTGAGCTTAGAAGCCAACAAACAGATGGATGGTGTACACTTGCAAATACGGCTTCAGCACGTATTTACTTAAAACAAATGAATGCTAAGTGCCAAACACTCTTTGAAAAAGTAGCAGAGCCTGTCGCAACACTTGCACATAAAATGGGTATGGAATACCCTCACCACATGTTCACATATGGTTGGAAAGTCCTTATGCAAAACCATCCACATGATAGTATCTGTGGGTGTAGCGTAGATGAGGTGCACAGAGAGATGGTATCTCGTTTCGAAAAGGCAGAGCAAGTTGCGCTTCACATTATTGATGAAGCAATGAGCTACATCAAAGCTAAACTTGATACAATGAAGTTCAAAAATATCAGTGAAGAAGCAGAACCATTCTTCGTAGTGAACCCAACAGGTCACACTAAAACTGGTTTACTAGAACTTAAGTTAGAAGTGGCTAAAAAATACTTTGGACCAGGTTATGTACAAGGTGCAATTGATGATGCAAATGATGCGGTTGTACCAGCTTACAAAATTGTAGATGAAAATGGGAACACTGTAAATGGTCAAATCGAGGCGCTAGGCCTACACTTTGGTTACGACCTTCCAAAAGATAAATTTAGACAACCATATATGTGTCAAGAGCTTAAAGTCACTGTAGAAGTAGATACACTTGAAGCTTTCGGTATCAAAAAACTTGCACTTGTACCAACAGAAACAAAAGAAGTAGCTGAAGGCAACCTTGTACGCGAGGGCCGTATCTTAGAAAATGATTGTTTAAGTGCAAAAGTAGAAGATAACGGTTCTATTACAGTTACACATAAAGCAACAGGGAAAGTATTTGAAGAACAATGTATTTACGAAGACCATGGTGATATGGGTAACGAATATATCTACTTCATGCCACTTGGCGAAAAAGCAATTACATCAAAAGATGCAAAAGCTGAGATTCGTGTAGTGAAAAATCTTCCTCACGTAGCAGAGATTGAAACAAAAGTGACAATCCACATTCCAAAATCAGGTGACGAACAACTTGCTAAAGAAATGAGAGAGTTAGTTTGGTTCAATGGAAGAAAAGCACAAAGAGTAACAGAAACTATTCCAATGGAAATCACAACAGTATACACATTGGAAAGACTTGGAAAAGGTATTAAAGTTAAAACAAGCTTTAACAACGAAGCTCTTGACCATAGAGTACGTGCACTCTTTACAACAAACATTGAGACACCATACCACTACGCAGATTCTATCTTCGAAGTTGCAAAACGTGATACAGTGCCTTCAAAAGAGTGGAGAAATCCATGTAATGCACAACATCAACAAATTTTCATCAACGTACATGATGAAAACGTTGGTCTAACAGTAGCTAACAAAGGTCTTAACGAATATGAACTCCTTCGTGATGGACAAAATACTATCGCCTTAACAATTCATAGAGGTACACGCGAACTTGGAGACTGGGGAGTATTTCCAACACCAGAAGCACAATGCTTAGGTCACCAAGAAGTAGAATTTGAAATCATTCCTCATGGTGCTGGAGATGATGCATACGCTTCATACATCCATGCTTACCAATTCCAAATTCCATTTGCAGCAATGCAAACAACTATGCAAGAAGGTGAAGTCAAAGATTACACACCAATCATGGTACCAACAGCTGCACCAGGTGTAATTTACTCATCTCTTAAATTAAACAATGAAGGTCATGTAATGACGCGTTGGTACTCTGTATCAGATCAAGAAGCAAACCTTACATTAGAAACAGATATGAACGTATTCATGAGTAACTTACTTGAAGAAAATCAAGGTGTAGCTGCTCACACAGTAACAGTAAAACCATATCAAATCATGACACTTGGTCTTGAAAAATAGTTAAATAGATAAGTGAAGCTCAAAATAAAGCCTGAAGAAATATTTTCATCAGGCTTTATTTTTATGAAGATGAATGATACTAAAAAGATAGAATATAAAGGAGTGCAAATGAAGTATACATACAAACATACGATGAGAGCGTGTTATATGGGATACATCACCCAAGCCATCGTTAATAACTTAGCCCCAATACTTTTCATTATTTTTCAAGATCAATACAATATTTCTTTAGAAATGTTAGGGCGTCTTATTTTAATCAATTTTGGCACACAAATTATAGTAGATTTATTAACTGTAAAATATGTAGAACGTATAGGTTATAGAAAAGCTACAGTTATAGCACATATTTGTTGTGCACTAGGACTTATGAGTCTAGGTATATTACCACAGATCATGTCAAAACCTTATATAGGACTTACAATAGCTGTTGTGATCTATGCTATTGGAGGGGGTATTATTGAGGTGCTCATTAGTCCTATTGTAGAATTTTTGCCTGGAGAAGAGAAGGCATCTGCCATGAGCTTGCTTCATTCCTTTTACTGTTGGGGACAAGTGGGCGTTGTACTTATTACCACATTTTTACTTAAACTGATGGGAGGGGATATGTGGTTTGTACTTCCAATTATGTGGGCGAGTATTCCTCTTTATAATTTAACTAGATTCTTGAAAGTGCCAATTGTAGAGCCCCATGCAGAGGTAGAAACAATGAGTACTAGAGCCTTACTTTCTACACGTGGATTTGTTATAGCACTATTACTGATGTTAGCAGCAGGTGCATCAGAGTTAACCATGTCTCAATGGTCATCTCTTTTTGCAGAGCAAGGACTACAAGTACCAAAGGTAATAGGAGATTTACTTGGACCTTGCTTGTTTGCTGTTCTAATGGGAATAGGTCGTATGGTTTATGGTATATGGGGACATAAAATCAACTTAAATCGTGCATTATTAGGAAGTGGAATTTTGTGTATTGTATGTTATGCGCTGACTATTTTTGCAACGCATCCATTAGTATCACTTTTGGGATGTGCAGTTTGTGGATTATCCGTTAGTTTGATGTGGCCTGGAACGTTTAGTTTGACTTCAGCTACCTATCCAAGAGGTGGAACCGTTATGTTTGGTATTCTAGCAGTGTTTGGAGATATTGGAGCAGCAATGGGACCTTGGATTGCAGGTGTTGTCTCAGATCGTGCGGGGCTAGGATTAAAGGCAGGCCTTCTTGTCGCAATCATATTCCCTGTATTACTTGTTGTAGGGATCTTAGCGCTTAAAAATATTGCTGTACCTGATGAGCTAAAATAGTTCTATCATAGCGTATTCATAAAAAAGGGCTGTTCGCGAATTGATGCGACAGCTCTTTTTTTTAGCGTAGCTACTGCCAATAATAAACACCACATACTAAGAAATGCTACTTTAAGAAGGTACATAGTTTTGATACAGAGTAATATAACTTGAGCCGACTTCGGGGGGAACGTTGATGAGCGTGTCACAGGAGAGGACATGAATAAGACGTAGACCTGTAGTAGAAGTAGCGGTAGCTAAGTTATAAAGATTGAAGGTGTAGTGGGTATAAAGAGGCTGATCTAGAAAGCCTTCCATCTGTTTAACAACAGGATAGGGAAGTATTTCGTTATCATTTAAAATGACAAGCCAGCTATTTTTTACTTCTTCGTAGAGTTCTGTAAAGAGATTTGTGTTTTGAAGACTATCTGCCCATAAAATAGTGACGCCTAAGTAAGTCATTTGATGAGCTAAGTCATTAAGCTCAGCGGCTTGGTCAATAGGTAGAAAGGCAAAGATTTTATAAGAAATACCAGACATATTTCGAATAGATTCTAGTAAACTAGGTGTGTTTTGTGAGACTAAGAATGCGGTATAGAGTGTGGGTTGTACTTGGTTGGCTTCTAAAATGTTAAGAAGTTCATCTGAATCTACATAGGAGAGTTGATTGGAAGGGTAAGAGCATTCTGTCGTAGGACAAACTTTATAGCGTTTTAAATAGTCCAAGGAATGGGCGTATTGCCCCATATCTTTGTACCCAAGAGACTTAAGTAAATAAAGATCTTTGAAGTTAGGAAGTAGGGGTTCATAATCGGTGCAGAGCGCTATGAGTTTGCTATAATACTTCAATTCATAATATACAAGGCCTAAGTGCATAACGGTGTAGGAGAGATAAACGGGTTTCTCGTGAGCCTTTTTGCATAAGTCTAAACTAGATAAGTAACAGTGGATGGCTTCAGCATAATCACTTATACGTACATATTCGTTGCCAAGGACATAATAGTAGTAGCCATCTTTTTGTTCAGGGGTATATTGAAGGAGCAAGTTTAAGTTACGGTCGCTTTTAAGGGACTGTGAGCTGTAGGTGGGGTCGTACCCGTAGTGATTAATAGCCAAATCAATATAGGGTACACTTTCTATACCGTATAAAGCAACAATAGTAGGACCGACTTGTTCATGTATTTTTCCTTTGAAACGAAAGGCTTTTCTGTTTTTAAAGAGTCGTAACACAAGAACTGAGGAGATGGTGCGACCACCGATGTAGTTATTAAGGTGAATATGAAAGCCTTCATAAGGAATCTGTTGGCTAAATAAATTTTTAAGTTTTTTTCCATCTTCTTTAGAGAGCGTTTCGTCACAGTCTAGCACTAAAATCCAATCCTGAGTAGCTAGTTCTAAAGATAAGTTACGGGCTTTGGAAAAATCATTTTCCCATTCTATTTGTGTCACTTTTGCACCATAAGAACGAGCGATTTCCAAGGTCCTGTCAGTAGAACCTGTATCTACGACAATGATTTCTTGAACGATGTCTTTAATGCTTTCTAAGCAATTTGCAATGAGGTTTTCTTCATTTTTGGCAATTAAACATGCGCTTAACGTATACATTTAAGACCTCCTAGCTTATGAATAAATTCTATCTCTATTATAGTATGATGAAAGCTTAATTAACTTGTTAGAACCTTACTAACACATTAAATCTTATTCACATTGAAAGCATTTTTACATATTATATAGGGATAGTTATTTTATAATAAAAGAGGTGTTTTTATGAGCTACACAAATAGATACAATAATAATCGCAACCAAGATTTGGGATATTGTGATTGTAACTGCGATTGTGATAGACCAAAACCACAGCCAAAACAAGTTCAATGTTGCTGTGGTACTACAGGCATTTATGAAGCTCTCATCGCTTTACAAAAAAGCATTAGTCAGATAAGCATTCCAGGTTTTGGTGTTAATGTACACATTATAATGGGAACAGGACAGGAATATAATGTTTTGTTTGCCACAGGCATTCCAAATCCTCCACAAGTGAAATGTGGCGTATTAACAGCAGGTAACTTGACACTATCTTTATGTGATATTTCTAAAATCAATATACAAACCAGTACATTAAATAATTTAGAGTTTAAAAAAATTCTTAATTATCATTTATTGGATGTTACAACCACAACTTGTCAAGCAGATTTTGATGAGCATGCTGATGGCAGTATAGCTTGTACAAGAGGCATTCAGTCTGCAATTAATAAAGGTCAAACGATCAATGAAATTAGTTACAATGGTTCACAAGAGCATTTAGGTACTTTAACAGGAATTGGTGATATTCATACCACTCAAGTTATTTCAGACGCCGTGCTTACAACAACAACAAATAAGTTTGTGACAGGGACTACTTTATTATCTACGCCTCAACAAGTTGTAACCAATGTAGCAACAAGCAATGTATCAGTGATCACAGGTGTTAGTACAAAGCCTATTACGGTTGTTCAAGGTGTAACACCTTCTACTACTACAGTAAGTGGACCTCTTTCTGTAACACCAACAACAGTTGTATCTACGTTGGTAACAGCACCTGCAACTTTAGTAACAAGTGTTACAAGTACAACAGGAACAGTAGTAACAAGTGTGACTGCTGCAACAGCAACAGGCATTACAAGTGTAACACCAACAACTGGTGAAATAGTAAGAGGTGTGGTATCAACAACAGGCACAGTAGTAACCAATGTAGCATCAGCAACAGCTACTGCTGTATCAAGTTATCCTGCACCATCTACTGTAAATGGTGTCATTTCTGGTTTAACGAATGTTTCTATAGTTACGCCAACAACAGCAACCATTCCAGTTTTAAGCACTGCAGGAACGGGTGTTTTACAAGTAGTTGTTCCACCAAATACATTTGGAAATGCGAATCAGGTTATATTAAACGTAACAGTAGGGGGAGCGACTATTAGTCTTGCTACACCTGTTGCCGTTAAGGTACTTCCAAATGCAGCAACGCTCTTAAGTGGTGGAACAACACCTGTTTTGGCAAATAATGTATTTACAGGTCTTGGCACACCTATAACGATTACAGCAGTAACTAGTGTTACCCCAAGTACGGGAGTAGGTATTGCAACAGTCGGAGCAGCAACCACGACAGGTGTCTTAGCTGTTACTAGCACAACAGGAACAGTAGTAAATAGCGTTACGCCAGCAACCACAACAGGTATCACAGGTGTTACCTCTACAGCTATTGGGACTCATGTAGTAGCAAGTAGTAGTACAGCAAGTATTAATAATATTGCTGCACCAACCACAGTCTCAGTTGTAAATGGTATTACACAAACTACAGCATCTGCAACAACGCTTGCAGGTGTGACTCCAGAAACGATCAGTACTTTTGTAAGTACAGCTACTGCTACAGTTGTTGGAACAGCAGGTTTAAATAATACAACAGCCACAGCTGTGACAGGTGCGACATTAAGTACAACATCTGCAAGAGTTGTTCAAAACATTGGAACAAAAACTATTGATGTAGTATCACCAGTAGCGGAAGTCTTAACAGGTACAATTACTTCTGCAGGTAATGGTATTTTAGTTGTTAACGATGTAAGTGGAGATGTTAATATCTATTCTGAATGTGAAATTGTAGCCTGCAATGCTTAAATAGTTGCTTGTTGTCAAGCAAAAAAAACCAGCTATGAATGATTGCTATTCATAGCTGGTTTTTATTACCCATTAAAAATTCTCATATTTACAATCACTTCAAAACGCTGACAATCTATAGGGTAAGGACTGATGGAGAAAATCTATAGATTTAAAAGATGAGTGAGAACATAATAGGATCTAGATTTATATAATAGAGTAGGAGTAATAGAAAAGTTTGCTATTAAAGGGAGTACTAGGAGGAGATAAAGGGTGGCAACATTCATAACGCAGGTAGATCGCATGCAAGTGAATTATGAGCAAGTTTTTGTGTATACTTTAAATGTAAGTTTTAATGGGATACAGGGGAATATACAATCTGCTAAGATAAAAGTGTTTGTACCAAATACAATTCAATATACGCTAGATGATGTACAAGCGCCTGTCAAAGGTGTACTACAGGAGGCGGTAGAAGGTGGGACAAAAGTTATCTTTGACTTTGGTGCGATTGTAGACTTAGGTATAGCTGCAAGGTTATCAATGGGGTGCCAGTTTAAGTTAAGTACATTAAGTGGTGCAATATATAGCAGTGCACCAGAGCTATGGATTAATAATAGCTTATATTTAATAGCTAACGTAAGTGCAGTCACTTTAAATGTACAGCCACAGTTTGAGGTGGAGAGTGTCATACTTTTGCCTACGGTAGCCCCCGCACCAGGTGGACAAATTTATTACAGATTTGAGCTTGTTAATTTGGGAGATAAGGGTGGCGAAGTAGAAAATGTTGTAATTACTTGCCCTATGCCAACAGGATTAACACTAGATGATACTTTTCCTGTCAAGGGGAAGGATGTTTCATCGGCACCTTTTCAAGATACAAGTGCAGATGGGATAGAAGGTGTTATAGTCAATAATCAATTGACTTTTACTATTCCAAGATACAGAGGAACAAATTATCAGGTGATGTACCGTGTATTATTAAGTCCTACGTTACTAGTAGGCACAGAGTTAGTCACTATAATTAATTGGACAGCTCATGAGATAGAGCAACTATCAGATACACATAAAATAACATTAGCAGCACCTATCTATACAGTAACTATCAGTAAGTATGGACCAGACTACTCAATGCCAAATCAGCCAATAAGTTACGAACTTTATCTTGTTAATGATGGCAATCAACCCTTGATAAATGTAAATATTATAGATGAATTACCTACGGAAGTAGAGTATAACCAGTTCCAAACAGGTACTTTCTATTATGGGATTATTGACTGTCACATTAATGGGCAGTATACGATAGCGTATACAACCTTAAAGGGTTTAAGTGGTATACTTGGGCCCTATAGCACAGAGATCAATAACACAGTTAGGATCAATACCTTTATTACATCAGGAGATGCAATTGAAACACTTAGTTGGCAGTTGGCAGCGTTAGGGATAGGTGTTAGGCAACAAATACCACCCCAAATCAATGGTGTTGTAAAATCAGATGTAGCTGTAGGAACAAGTATATTCAATCATTTTTACTTGAGTTGGGTGACAGCAGGTGGAACACAGTCTAGAGTGAGTAATCAGACGACTATAGTAAATGATTTTTGTGTACTACAGCCAGAATTTAGCCAAGTGTCACCTAATACATCCCTTATACCTGGTCGGATTGTGCGCTATAGAATGCAAGTAAATTGTAGAAGGTCACGATTAAACAATCCTATTATTGCACTATTATTGCCTGCAACATTAGAATATGTGGGAAATACAACAGTGTCATATGCAGATTATTTTCCAAATAAAAATACACCTAGGACACCTCCTGTAACAGTCATTCCTAATTTTAAAAACACAGGACTAACCTTAGTCAAATTTACCTATAGTGGTAGGTATAGCTTTGATTTTAGTCAGAAATTCATGATTACAATTGAGCTAGATGTAAAAGTGAAGATAGGTGCCATAGGCTTGCTAACGGTTAATTTTTTACTTAATAATGTCTCCAATACAGGGATTATTCCTTCAGGTGTAGATATTTATAGAGATCGCAATGACATTGCTCAGACGGGCAATAATAATCAACTTTATGCTCAAAGTGCAAGTGTATCTAATGAAATTCTTTTCTTTGCAGGTACAGCTTCAGATAAAAAGGTGAAAGGGGCCTTGGACACCGTTTATGTGGAAGAACCCTTAGTTGGTCACACAGCAGAAGGTGGGTTGATAGAATACTTACTTACTATTAGCAACATAGGGAATACAGATTTACTATCAGTAGAAGTGGTAGATATACTCCCTCATATAGGAGATACAGGCGTTATAGAAGTAGAAGAAGCAAGGTTAAGTGAATTTGTTTTTTATAATATTAATGAGATTGCAGCAACGATTGCACCACTAGATATAGGCCAAATAGAGCCAGTAATTTTGGTGGAATACTCAAAAAGCTATGACCCAGCACGTTTTGATAAGGCATTTAAAATGATCGGAACGGTAGATGACTGGACAACGCAATTACCCCCAGTTGCCACTGATTTAGCCGCTTTTAAGGTGTCTACAGGTAATATAATTTTGAAACCTAATCAAACATTAACAGTGAAAGTACAAGGAATAACTCCTGTAGGTGTTCTGCCTGAAAAGATTGCTTGGAACTCTTTTGCAGCTAGAGTAAGCTACAAAGATTTTAATGGTAGTAGACAATATTTATTGGCGGTTGAGCCTGAAAAAGTAGGGGTAGAAGTTGTTAATCTTCCTCCAGGAGTAGGACAGATAGGTGGACTTGTATGGATAGACACGAATAGAGATGGTATGCATGTTTTGGGAGAAGCGGGAGTAAATGATATCCCCGTTGTCTTATATAATGAAGAAGGGCGTTCAATCCAAGCGACTTTTACGACACCTAGTGCATCAGGTGTCGATGGCTATTATCTATTTAATAATTTACCATATGGTAACTATTATGTACGCTTTATTATAAATGAGCCTGAATATAGATTTACTCTAATGCAACCACAGGCTCAAAATGGTAGTAAAGTGGACCCTAAGACGGGCTTGAGCCCACTCATTAGGATAAATGACCTAACACCAAGAGATACTCTGATTTACGCAGGTATTATCGAAAGAAACATGGAAGAAAGAGTAGACGTCGCATTGCTTATTAACAATGAAGCCCATAAAATAATGAAAAATGTATTATATAATCAGCTGCTTCTAAGTATGAAATTAGAAGAGAGTATATCTTTATTTGTCTAGACGAAGGGCACTCTGTAGGAGTGGTTTTAACTGATGATGCCAAATCCATTCAGGTTGATAGTGAAGGCGAACTTGAGTTTTTGCATAAAGTGCAGTATCTTGTTTAAAGGCTTCTAAGATAAAGGGGATATGTGCTTCATAGTAATGACTTTCACAAGGGGTATACTGCTCAAATAAATCATGTTCTAATCCTCTAGCGTGCCAACGCATAAAATAAGCATGCAATTTTGTCCCGAGCTCATACAGAGCGGGGACATTTTCATTTAAGATAAGAAAGTTTCCCCGGCTAGCAGCTTCTAAGACAGTCAGACCAAAAGACTCAGAAAAGGAAGGACAGATAAAGAGATTAGAGAGGGTAAATAAATCTAGCACACCTTGGCGGGGGAATCCGTCAGGAAAGCCACAATCAGAAGTAAAGTGAATAGAGGACTCAGGGAGTCCACAGGTGATGCCAGATTCAATAATTTGTGATTTGTAAGTTAAAGGATCAATGTCTAAACTATTAAAATCGCAAAAAATGATGGTAACACTTTGCCCTGTGACCTTATGAATACTGCCAGCTAATGCAGCTACTTTTTCAAACTGCTTACTAGGTGTCAAACGGCCAGGATATACAATAAGGAAGTCAGCATCGAGTAAAGGAACAGCTAGATGAAGTTGTTGCACTTCAGAACATAAGAAAGACAAAGGAGATAGGCTATTATACACGACACGGCAATAGGCTTCAGGTAGATTATACTGCTGAGCTAAAAGAGGGAGACCAGAGTAAGTAGGGTAGGCAAATAGTGTACGTGGCATAGGCATGAAGCGTCCCTTCATACAAGTAGCTAACTCAGCAGGAGGAACAATAGGCAGTGAGTGTGTAAAGGCAATAAAACGTAGATGGGGTAACTTAGGTTCAGCAAGACGAAGGGCAATATTATGGATGTAATGCCAACCTTGATAAAGAATATCATGTAGAATACAAAGATCTACATCGAGTAAGGCACGAACAAAGTCTTGGGCAATGACAGATGCTTCCTGGGAGAAAGAGTCATGAAGGGGGAGCGTTGTAGTCGAATAGTCATGCCAAATGATAGGTGCATCATCTATATGGTTAACAATAGGCACCCATTCTATACGAGGGTCTAAGTACACACCAAATCGAGGGGCATTTAGACAATTTTCGCTAACGAGTAATTTGACTGAAATTTGGTGTTCAAGAAGCATCTCTAGCTGTTCAGCTACAACTGTTACAAGAGAGTAGGTAGGATTTAAACCATTAAACATCGTTAATAAAGCAACTTTCATAGGATAACCTCATTTAACATTCAAGCGTCTTTATACTATATGATAGAAAATGGGAAAACATTAGTGGGATGAAGAAAAACATTTGGGCATATGTTTATAGAAGAGAATGTATAAGGATAGAAGGAGAAATCCAATGATTGTAGCATTACTAACTATGTTTAAAACACTTAAAAGTTCTTATTCACTTGTGCATATTGTGGAAAATCAAATTCAGATGTTACTTACCCATAACTGTCAGGTGAGGATTTTAGTAAGTGAATCTTGTAGGGATGAAGAGCGGTTTGGGAGTTTTTTAGATGAGCGATTGGAATGGGTTAGGATTCCTAATACAATAGATGGCAAGGAGATTGTATGGCATGACTATAGTGATACTACTTTGCCATTACATGAGGGATTCAAAAAGGAAGTAGAGATGACGAGCCAAGCCTATGTAGAGGTACTTCAAGATGTAGAAGTTTGTATTTTGCATGACATTTTATATCAGGGGATGCACTATATGCATAACTGTGCACTAAGAAGTGCACAGGAGAAATTGCCTCACATAGGTTTTTTATCTTGGGTACACTCTTTTCCTTGCACGCCCCCACCGGAGTTGCCAGATACAATGAAGGGACGCTTTATGCCTATGGCGCATACACTGTTTGTGTTTCCAAGTTTAGCTGGAATAAGTGGATTAAGTCACCAATACAGTATTGCAGAAGGTGAGTGTCGAGTTGTGTATCATAGCTATAGACAAGTGGAAGAGATGAGTGACGTTGTGCGGAGCCTACATGAAAAATATGATTTGTTATCACCTGATTTGTTGATTGTTTATCCTGCCAGATTAACACAGGGGAAGAAGCTAGACAAAGTAGCAGCTGTAGTAGGCGCCCTAAAAGCGGTAGGAGGGCTTAGCGTTAAACTGGTGTTTTGTGATTTTGTAGTGGGTGAGAGGAAACAGGCATTTGCTTATAGGGCATTTGTGAAGGAGGTTGCTGAGCAATATGGATTAGAGTCAGATGAAGTTATTTTTACTTCAGAGGAGGGCTATGAGAAGGGAATAGAAAGAAAGGCAGTATTGGAGCTTTTTAAACTTTCTAATATATATATTTGTCCGTCATTGTCAGAGTCTTTTGGTCTAACAGTAGGGGAAGCTGCTCAAGCAGGAAATTTTTTAATTCTTAACGAAAATGTGCCTGCTTTAAAAGAAATAGGTAGACGGCTAGGTGCCTATTTTATGAAGTGGGATGCCAGAGTGGAGGGGGCAACACAAAAGGAAAATTATCGTATTTCAGAACCAACCTATTATGGAAAGCATGCTAAAGAAATTCTTAAATGTATTGAACAGGATAAGGTTTTGAAAGCTCAGACTCTAATAAGACAAAAATATAATAATCAATGGATTTGGTATCATCAATTATACCCATTACTCGTAGAGGGGGTACATCTAGGAGAGAAAAGGAAATAACAAACATCTAAAAAGAGACTGGCATGCACAGTCTCTTTTTTTATAATTTAATAGGTAAATCATTAAACTAAGTCGATAGTATCTTCCAGTTTCATGCTAAGAAGCATTTGGTTTTTGATAACGTCACGAAGCATTTTTCCAGAAGATTTATTAACTGCTAAGATTTGGTCCATAGATGCAGCTACACCATGAGCTGTTTCTAATGTACCAAGGACAAATTGAATTTTTTCAGCTTCAGCATTGACGATATGAGCAAGACTAAGTTCTTCCATACCGATAGAAGAAAGGATAATATTTACAGCATCGTCACGGGTTATGCCAACTTGGGGATTAATGTCTGGAATGTTTGGCATTGACATAAAATGTGTTCCTCCTTTTTGGGGTTTAAGGGCGTGAACACCTATAAAAATATAGGCATTGGGCAAGAGACTAAATCATTTTAACAAAAATATTATATAGTAGTAGTAGTTGTTGTAGTAGTAGTTGTAGTTGTAGTGCTAGTAGTTGTAATGCTTAAGGCAAGCTCTAAGGTGTCTTCCATCTTCATACCAAGAAGCATTTGGTTTTTGATAACATCACGAAGCATTTTCCCAGAAGATTTGTTAACTGCTAAGATTTGTTCCATAGAAGCAGCACCATGAGCTGTTTCTAATGTGCCAAGAGCAAATTGAATTTTTTCAGCTTCAGCATTGACAATGTGAGCAAGACTGAGTTCTTCCATACCGATAGAAGAAAGGATGATGTTGACGGCGTCGTCACGGGTTACGCCAACTTGTGGATTCAGATTGGGAATGTTTGGCATTGACATAAGGTAAATTCCTCCTAAATATTTTTACTTCCAAGATATGATATGTTTTAAAAAAAATAAAAGTGACAAAATGCATAGAATTGGATTATAGATTATGCATGTAATCAGAAATTTGGGTTTGAATAGAGAGAAGCTTGACAATGACTTGATTAATTTGTGCCTGTTGATTTGCAATATTGGGGTCGGATTGTGTATGGTCATGGAGTTCGGTAAGGCTTGCTAGTACATTAGGTACAAGTGACTTAAAATGGGTATGGAGGGCGATAAAGGTTTGATATAATTCAGCAAGGGTATTGTTGATGATTGTTTCATCGTTGATATAAGCATTTCTCCTTTTTTCTAAGTCTTCTCTAAGTTTCAAAAAATGAGCCTTTTGACCATTCCAATCTACTGATAGCGATTTGTTGGATTGCATTTTATTGACAGATTCTGTAAAAGAAAGAATATCTGCACGAAGTTGCTCACTAATAGGAGAAAATTGATCTAAGGTAGCTAGGATGGAGTTGGTTTTAGAGACTAAAAGTGTATACTGTTTAAAAAGGTCTTGAAGGGGGGACGGAGAGTCTTCTGAAAAAAATTCTGGTAATAGTTTTTGACAAGTAGATAAAAATAAAACTTGTTGTTTCATAGTGTCTATAGCAGGAGTATCCTTGAATGACTCAAGAGTAGGTGGTACCTCATCAAAGGTTGTGTTGAGTAGTTGTGTGCATAAAACAATATGTTCAGAAAGTAAAACCTTTGAATCTTTCAACTTTGATGTAGCTACTTGATAAGAAGCAATGTAGTTTTCTAATTCTATTGCAATAGGAGAGAGTTGAGTAGAGGTAAGTTGTGAATTATAAGCTAATTTATTTAGACGTTCGCCTGTTTCATGAGTTAAGGGAATGCTAATAAGTGTTGTAGCAAGGGTATAAAGTGGGGGGTGAAACAGAATAGGATCTGAAGGCTTTTCTGTAGGAGCAGGTTCTGTAATCGTTTTTGAATTACGTTTATTAAAAAAATTACTAATTTTTCCCATGTATAGAACTCCTTTCTTTGTAAAAATAAAACATAAGTAAATTCAGTCACTTATAATATATGAAAGCTCTTTGATAAAAGAAACATAAACTTTTATAAAAACTAAGTCACATAAGAAGGGATAAATACATACTTTATTAATAAGTAAAATTTTCCATATGGGAGTGAGTTATATGGGAATGCCTCAAATACCAGAGGGTAAAAATAGACCTGATTTTGATGAAACGATGATAGATCTTTTAGAATCTGTTGCACTTGAAGAAATGGCACTTTCCCATATTGTGAATGCAGAAGGTGAGAAATTACAAGAAGTCATGAGACAGTACAGTGAAACATGTATTGGTTTTTGCCAAGTACAGGATGCATGCAAGAGCTCACAAAGTATGATGCAGAGTGTCATTATGAAAGAGTGGTTGTTACTCAATAAACTGAATATTATTATGGATGTTAAGCGGAGCATGGAGCCTTATTCTCAGCGAACGAGTAGCTGTTCAGAAAAAGGCTGTACATGTAAGTGGGATGAAAATAGGATATGTAAGGGATGCAAGTGCTGTGAATCTTGTAGTACATGCACCGAAGAATGCTACCAAAATTTTATTAGAAATAGATGTAACGGGAGAAACTTTTATGAAGATAACAGTAGAGACGGTTCTTTAGGAACAAATAACAAAGCGTATGATCAGAATAGATATGGAAATCACTATGTAGAACCTACTTGTAGAAATAATAACTATTATGAAAAAGGCTGTACGGAAGGAAGGGATAGGAGTAGTAGCAATGGACTTCGTTATGACAGATGGGATGATAGAAAGTGAGTAGGGTACTTAAAATATAAAAGTAGGTTGCCTTTTTTGAGGTAACCTACTTTTATATTTAGGCAACGGGCCTAATGGTTCTATATAAAAATTGTGTGCGTGTTTTTTTCAACCCATGGCTCAAATAGAAACGTATGAGTTTGGTTCTCATCTCCAATAATTTTTTCTCGTCTACGTTTTTAACACATTCTACTTTTCCATTACTTTTTTCAAGAGGATACGGAAAAAGGTATAAATCATTGACCTCTGGGAAATGGGAATTTAACCATTCAGGAAGAAGGTTTAAGATGTCACCTCCAATCCCCATGCTACGATATTGTTTCTCTAAGAAGAAGTCTGTAATATAGAAAACCACACGGGTTTCTAAATCTGCACTTAAACTTTTGTAAAAGGTTAAGAGTTCTTCTTCGATTTCTTTGTCCTGGCACTCGAGTTTATCATCTCTAAAACCACCTGATTTTAAAGAGCCCACATCCATAATTACCGCATTCAGATAACCAACACGTTGATTGTCATAAGTGATTACAATAGAAAGCTCCTCCTTATCTGGACTCCAAGAATACACTTTCTCACTTAATCTAATCAACTTATCAGTATCAGTCTCACTATCTGAATCCTCTGATTCCATAAAGATCCCTCCAAATATTTTTTTAAAGCTAAAGTATAGATAAGCTTTATTACTAGCATTCTATGCAAGAAATACCCGAATATATACTAGCTAAAACTATTTTAACCTATTTGCAGCATTTAATGAAGTGGTAAATTTATTTAATTGTTTTACCACTTTTACAAACATGGTATACTAATAAATGTATAAATACTAAGGAGAAAGTGGGAAGCAGCGTGCACGTTAATATGGATAAAAATAAAGTATTCACCTATTTGACTATCACCTTAACTTCTATTAGTTTTTACTTTGTTATTTTAAACTTTGAATATGTTATAAAGATGTGGAATACAGTAATAGGCATTTTGAATCCATTTTTATTAGGGATTGCTATGGCCTATTTGCTTTGGCGTCCCTTAAAATGGATTGAAAAAAATTTAGATAAGTTTATCTTTAGAAAGAAAATGGGTAAGGGGATTATAAGAATAATAGGCGTTATTCTTTTATACTTAATTGTATTGTTTGTGCTTATGGCCTTAGTTTCCTTTGTGTTACCGCAAATTATTTCTAGCTTAAACCTTTTATATCACAAGAGCCCAGAATTCTTTAAAACCTTAGAGACCTCTTTAAATACACTTTTGATACAAAATGGTGTTGAAGGCAGTGTCTATCAAATTATTTCAGACTTTGTAGGAGATTTGTCAGGGCTTATTATGCAAGTTACAGGAAAGATGATTCCTTTAATGGTTGAGTTATCATTAAAGCTCACAAGTGGTGTTCTGAATACATTCTTAGGGGTTGTCGTGTCTATTTATTGTTTAGTAGATAAGGAAAACTTCTTTGCACAGATTAAGAAACTGATGCATGCCATACTTCCTAATAAAATCATTGATCGGACCAGTGAAGTGATGAACATTTTTGATGATACCTTTGGACGCTACTTTGTAGGACAGATGACAGATGCTTTAATTGTTGGGATGCTTTGCTTTATTATGATGAGTATCTGCAAATTTGAGTTTGTACTGTTGATTAGTGTCATTGTAACCTGTACCAATGTTATTCCTTATATTGGCCCCTTCATCGGGGCAGTACCGGGGATTTTTATTATCTTAATGACAGGTGGACCTGTACAAGCCTTTTGGTTCATCGTTATGATTTTCATTCTACAGCAAATTGATGGGAATATTTTGGTCCCTAAAATTATCGGAGATTCTATTGGTGTATCAGGATTTTGGGTGCTCTTTGCTATTATGGTAGGTGGTGGATTATTCGGATTTATAGGTGTGTTGTTAGGTGTGCCAACCCTTTCAGTAGTCTTTAAACTTTTAAAAGTCTATGCAGAAAATAAATTGCGTCAGAAAGAAAAAGCTACTGAAACAAGTGCCTATATTAAATAGAATCCTAGAGGTTTCTTATTTAAAAGGGTTGTGTAGAAGGATGAATAATGTTAGAGTGAAGGGCAGAATATAAGTTTGAAGAGTAGGTTAAATAAAGAGTAGGCCTACAAAACGTTAGGAGAATACATGATTAATAGACTATATAATAACATTTTAAAAAATCAGGATGTAAGAAAAAGTTTGATTGAATTACGCCAGCTTATTAAGGATGGGAACAATAAACGTGCGTTTCTATATGAAATAGATGGAGACTTTGATACTTTAGAAGCACTACTTGTACATGAAGATGCTAAGGTGCGTAAAAATATAGCTCTTATTATGGGAGAATTAAAAGTAGAAGACTTCAAGCCTTTATTGTTACAAGCTTATGAAAATGAAGAAAAACTTTTTGTAAAAAGCGACTATTTAAGTGCTTTAAGCCACTTTGACTGTAGTGACCTACAAGAAGTTTTAAAGAAGCGCTTACTGTCACTCAGCAGTGAGCCTGTTGAGGAGAACAACCGTAAGCATATTGATGAGGAGTTGCGATTATTAACACAGCTTACGCTGAAGTTAGAAGAGCCAGACAAACATGAGTTTAATGGCTATAATATCTTATCTGATATGATTTTACTGACTAATCGTGACCATCAAGAGGTTACCCTTAACCAAATTGAAAAAGGAAAAGCGAAGGCATTTGGAGCAGGTGTCATGGTACGCACCAATGATTTAAAAGAAATTTTGCGTATGCGTACCTATTCGGATTTGCTTTTTAGACTACCAGAAGTAGGAACTGTTTCTATGGAACCTTTAGAAGCGGCCAAAAGTCTCTATGTAGGGGGACTTTTAGATTTCTTACTGACACGACATAAAGGTTATCCGCCTTTTTACTTTAGAATTGAAGTAAAGAGTAAGATGGCACTTGATAAACGTAGTACTTTTACTAAAAAGTTAGCAAGTGAGTTAGAACGCCTTTCTAACCGACAACTCATTAATGCGACTTCGAGCTATGAGTTTGAAATTCGTCTCATTGAGAACAAAGAAGGACAGTTCAATGTGCTCCTTAAACTATTCACTATAGAAGACAACCGCTTTAGTTATAGAAAAAAAGCATTAGCAGTGAGTATTGCACCAAGTACAGCAGCACTCGTAGTAGAGCTTGCTAAACCTTATCTTAAGGAAGAGGCACAGGTGTTAGATCCATTTTGCGGTGCAGGGACGATGCTTATTGAAAGGCACACCATTAAAAAAGCAAAAGTGATGTATGGTGTTGACATTTATGGGGAAGCCATAGATTACGCCATTGAAAATGCTAATAGATCCAATACAGATATTTATCTTATTAACAGAGATTTCTTTGACTTTAGTCACAAATACTTATTTGATGAAATCATCACGAATATGCCAACAACTATAGGGCGTAAGACTGAGGGAGACATTGAGGAGCTTTATGCACGTTTCTTCCGCAAGGCACATACCCTTATGGAAGCAAACGCAAGGATGATTCTCTACTCTCGTGATAAAGCGTTAGTAGACAGAGGCATAGCAAGTAATCGCTTAGCGTATAGATTAGAAAAAGAAGTGATGATTTCTTATAAAGAAGGCAGCTATGTTTTTATCATTGGCGTAAATGAAGAATGCTGATATAAAAATATTGTATAGTAAAGATGTGTCACAAATAATAAGTAAAATAAACAAGCAAAAAGAAGGAGACTCCATGCAAAAGTGCAAGAGTCTCCTTCTTTTGTAAGAAAATGAAAAGATAGGAGTTTGCCTAGCCTTCATATTCTTCAAATACTTGAATGGTCTGAGGTTGTGTATATAGAGCTTCAGCTTGCTGTACATCTGTATCAGCTATAGCAAATTCTTTTGCTTCGTTTGTAGTTTGTTCCACATCCTGATTAGAGCAAGAGGCGGATTCACCTTTTGCATGTATAAGGCTAATGACCTTGCCACTTACAGTGACCGCAATAAGTGACCAGAAGATTTGCTCAAAGCGTAAGTAAGAAAGGGAAAGGATAAGGACAGTAAAGTCTGTAATCATATAGACCCAGTTCAATTTTAAGGGTGTAAATTTAGAACCTAGTAAGGCGATGACATCATCCCCACCAGAGGCACCACCACCCAAGACAACGAGGCCAACGCCAACCCCTACAAAAAGACCAGCGAGTAAACTTGCGGTAAGCATATGCTCAGATAAGTCAGGTGCAATAGGACCTATAGACTCCCATATACGATAAGTTGTTGAAAAAGTAATCGTAGAAAAGAGTGAGTAAATCAAAAACCTTTTGCCAAAAAAGCGAGCGCCTAAAAGGAATAGAGAAAAGTCTAGAATAATATTAGTAAGAGATGGAGAAATGTCAAACAAGTTTTTGAAAAGTAATAAAAGACCTAAGACTCCACCTTCAGTAATGTTATTTTGATAGTTAAAGTTGAAGGTCCCAAAAGATAAAATAGTGGCACCAGCTAAAACTAAGCCAATGGATTTAAATGGTATGTGTTTCAGTCGAGTATACATAAATGTTCAGCTCCTTTATCAATAGTATAAACTATGGCATAATACTAGAGTCAAAGGTTTTGTGAAAAAAATTATAAGAGTATAAATAAAAAGGATTGATAAAATGAAATCTTACTATAAAATAGGTGAAATTTCTAAGATTTATGGCATTGGAAAAGATTCGCTGATGTACTATGAGGAACTTGGAATTTTGAGACCGACAAGAGGTGAAAATGGCTATAGATTTTATAGTCTTGAAGATATATGGCGTTTAAATCTCATAAAGGAACTAAAAAGTTTAGACTTTTCTATGAAAAGGATAAAAAGTTATTTAGATGATAGGGATTTAGCTTTAACACAAGAGATTTTAAATACAGAAGTGGTGCTGATTGATCAAAAGATCACAGAGCTTTTAGCCCATAAGCAAAATATTATAGAACGCTTAAAAGGTATAGAAGAAGCTGTAGAAAGAGCAGAACCTAATGAGATACAAATGAAATATATACCTGAGCGAAAGGCCCTCGTCTTAGATGCGAATATTACAAGAGATGAAGAGGTAGATTACTTAATTCAAAAGCTTCAAAAGCAGTATGAAGACCAATTTCATATACTAGGCAATCAAAATATAGGGGCTGTTTATGATTATGAGCAGGTCAAACTAGGGAGATATAATTTTTTTCAATCTGTATTTTGTTTGCTACCAGCAGATGCAACTATTTTCAATTTTACTTTGCAAGAAGGCACCTATGTGACATGCCAATATGAAGGAAAATACAAAAATAATCAAGTTTGTTTACAAAATATTCAAGCATATATACGGAACAACAAGCATCATATTATAGGAGAACCTATAGAAATCTATCAAATAGATATACATGAAACAGGAAAAGAAGAAGAGTTTCTAACGGAAATCCAAATTTTAGTAGAATAATGATAGTGCGAAAGGTTCTTCACTTATACAATGCACCTTATTAATACTACAATGTTAAGGTGTTCATACAATTCATCAATTATTAGGTAGTCTAGTTACAAAATGTTCAGTTCATGAACAAGATAACTAGAATTTTTTTGAATAAATTTTTTGATTGGCAATTTCTTAGGCAGTTAAGCATAAATATATAAAGGTGAAGTCTATATGCCTTTGGAAATTTGTGAAGAAGCGACAAAGGAAGGTTATGCAATAGACATAATGAGAGCGTGATGTAAGGAAACAAAAGAACTGAAGGTAAAAGGAAGAGAAAATAAAGTACAAATTACGCGAATAAAGCATAAAATATATAAGGCAAGGAAATGCCGTAAAATAAGAAGGAGGAACATAAAAATTAAAAACAAAAGGAAAGTAAAATTCAAATAGTTATCAAAAGGAGTGAAATAGGCTATACAACAGACATAATGAGAGCATGATGTAAGGAAACAAAAGAACTAGAGTTAAGGAGAAATAGGAAAACAACGTGTTAGAAAGGAGATTTAATAATGCCAACTATATCAGGAAGAGTTGTATATGATGCAAATAGAAGTGCTACTATTGATGGC
>NZ_JAVVQU010000019.1:0-54753 GCF_036655075.1 Niameybacter sp.
GTCTAATCTAAGAAGCATTTTTGCTTGAAGGATAACATTATCTGTAAACAAGTCAAAATCCGCATGGGCTTCATTGTCTAATGCAGTATGGTATACTTCATCTGCCTTTACTTCATTTCTTGTACGTGTAGTTGGTATCCCAAAATAGGAGAATGACCACTCATCTGAAGAGGTGGTAATAAAGTTATCTACCCCTAAGTAATCCTTAGGTACCCCTACTGGTTGATAGCCATCAATAACACTCATTGCAAAAGGATACATAATGTCTGGTGCTCTAAATCCTAGTTCCTCGGCACCTTTCATCCCTATCATCTCAAGTATATGTGCATTGACAATTTTCCCATTCCACTCTTGGATTTTATCATTAATCATACGCCATGACCCCATCATCCAGTCATAGAAGGTATCAATATCTCCTGTTTCTTCTGCATCTGTTGTCACAAATAGCAGGCTACGTTCAGGTTGATAACCTACTTCATCCATAGCTTTTGCAAGGGTCATCATCATGCCTACTGGTAAGGAGTCATCTTGCATAGAAGTGTAGAAGGCATCATGATGGGCCACTACTACCACATATTCATCAGGGAATTTACTCCCTTCAATCTTTGTTACCACATTTCGCCCTGTACCGTCTTCATTCATTGTTACGTTTGAACTTAGTGTGGCTGTAATCGTCTTTTCCTCTGCAAGTTTAGCAAGTTGCTTACCATACTTTTGCGGAATAGAAAGGACCGGAATATCAATTCTTCTTCCTGACCAATCCCCTACAAAGCCTGCTTCGCCACTCTCATCTGTACCATAGTAGGTTGTATAATATAAAATAACAGCTTCCGCCCCATGTAATCTGGCTTGAAGGGCTGCATTGTTGTGCCATAACATTTGGTCTACATCCATATCAAGTAAGGCAATCTTTCCTGTAAGGTCCACACCTTCTAACTCTGCTTTTGTCCCATGCCCTATGTACACCACTTCAGCTTCTAGCCCACCTTCTGGTGTTGCTGGGGTATTGACAAAAGGTACAACTGGCAAACTTAGTGCCTCATGTCCTTCAACTTCTAAGGATGCACCATAATAGTTCCATTCCACTACTGGAAACTCATAGTATTCTGGGTCATATCCAAAAGATTCAAACGTGTTATAAATATAGGCTGCTGCATCTTTGGAGGCTTGTGTCCCTGCCATTCTAAAGCCTTCTTCTGCTGTTCCAAACTTTCCAAGCTCTAGGGCAAAATCCCATCCAAATTGCATATCTAATGCATCAATAACCGCCTGCTCTTTTTTTACCTCCTGGTTATAGGTCTGTACAGCTTGTGCTACTCTCTTGTCTTGTTGTAACTCTACTTCTGTAGCGTCCACCTGTGTATAAAAGCTTCCCATCGCCAATATACTTGCTGTTGCAAATGCTAGTAACCTTTTGTTGTTCAATTATCGTTCCTCCATATTGTCATTTTCAGTTTTTTAGATTAGTATTACTAATCTTTTATATCAGTATTAGTAATCTAACACGGATTACATTACCATATTTTAACTTCGAGTTCAATATTGGAACAAATATTTTATGTAAATTAAATCAATTTATTGCTATATAATTATCATTTTTTATGCAATTATACCCTTTTCTTAACGCATCCACTCTGTTACAAGCTTAACCCAAGTTGCTGCCTGAGGATTAATGAGCCCTGGATGCTCTGGTCCAGCTGTTGTTTCGTCACATAAGCTTAATCCGTGACCACCTTTAGTATAAATATGTAATTCAAACGGTATCTCATAAGCTTTTAGGGCCTCTGCAAAGATAAGACTATTGTTAACAGGCACAGCAGTATCTTCAAACGTATGCCAAATGAAAGTAGGAGGCGTTGATGGGCTTACAAGCTTTTCTAAAGATAATTGGTCACGTGCCTCCTGGGAAGCCTCCTGCCCTAGTAAATTATCAAAAGATCCTCTGTGTGCAAACTCTCCTCCTGTTATGACTGGATAACCTAAAATTACACGGTCTGGTCTGTTTTCTCCTGCATTTATCCCTAGTGTTTGTGCAATGAAAGGTTCTTGCCAAAGTACACCTAAACTCCCTGCTAAATGTCCACCTGCTGAGAATCCACATACCGCTATCTTTTCCTCATCTACATGGAATGCTTCTGCATTGCGTCTTACATAAGCTACTGTTGCTGAGAGTTCCAAAAGTTGTTGTGGATATCTATGTGGTGCTACACTGTAGCGTAAAACGAAGGCATTATAGCCTTTTGCAACAAATCGGAGTGCAACAGGCTCTGCTTCTCGGTCTGAAGCAAATGAATAGGCGCCTCCAGGACAAATAATAATCGTAGGTCTTCTTCTTCCAATTTCAATTTCAGAACTGTTATCCGGAATGTACGTTTGTAGTAGCGCGCCTTGACCTTTTTCTTTTAAGCCATTAAAAATTTCATCGAGCTTTATAATAGTATGTAGCATATTTATGCCTCCCATTTAAATAGTAATACTTTATATTAAATAATATTTTCTAATTTTTTTCAACAAAAAACTCATAAGTTTTTCAATAACTTACGAGTTTTTTGTTATTTCCATTCATTTTTCTATAGAACTTTTACATTTACGCCTGTGGCATCCTAATACCTTTCATATGACTTGGATAAGAGGCATCTACAATTTCTAGCATCCAAACTGCAGTATGTGCAATGGCTTCATAGAGATCTAAGAGCACCCGGTCTTGCCTATTCCTGCATCTTGCTGCTTCTTTTTTATAAAGAGTGTTCTCCATCTCAAAGTATTTTTCTACTCCATATTCTCGGAGTATTTGCCACTTCTTCAAAATCTTTTGAATCTCTAATTCATTACTTAACCTTTTAGCTTGCTTGTTCATGTACACTTCATAAGTTCTGTGTTCTCTTAAAGAAAGGTCTTTGAAATTGTGGGCATAGCAAAAAGTGTCACTAATATAGTGGCTCATCATACCCGCCGCATACGAAATCATAAACTTTGTGCCTTGTTTTCGCTGCACAAAGTCTGTAAACGCTTTCCATTCTTTAGCTGTGATTTTTATATTATGCCCTTTAAACCTTCTGTGAGGTGCTAAGTCTGGCATACTTGCGCCAATCTTTAAGGCACGTTCATCAAAGGCCACTGGTAAATACTGCTTAATCAATTCATAAGCTTCTAAAGCAATCACATAATGGGTTTTAATCTTCAACGTTTTACCCTCTTTCTTTAAAGTTTTCTTATACTCTATGAATAGGTGTCATATCATGCCTTTTGGCTACGGTTACCTGAATGTCCTTGCCAATTTCAATATTTTTCTCTGCTAAAGCATTTTTAGCACATAAATAAGCTAAGTCAGGTACATTGTTTTCATTGCTTAAATGCCCAAGGATGGCCCATTGTAAGTTAGGGTGATAAATATGTGCCAACACTTTTGCTGCAAGTTCATTGCATAAGTGTCCATGGTCGCCTAATATACGTCTTTTGAGATGGAAAGGATAAGCCCCTACTTCTACCATATTAATATCATGGTTAAACTCAAGTAAGATGCCATCTGCATTGCAAAAGTGTTCTACAATATGACGGTCTACCTTACCCATATCCGTAGCCAATACAATTTTCTTACCCTTATAAGTAAACATATAGCCTACTGGGTCCACTGCATCGTGATAAATACTATACGGTGTTGCCACTAAGTCTCCAAAAATCAAAGGTTGGTCTTTCTCCATAATGATTTGATTATGCTCTGCCACTTTGCCTAGCATATTCTCACCCATCATGCGCTCCCAAGTAGGCGCCGTTGCATAAATCGGCAAGTCATACTTACGACTAATAATCCCTACCCCCTTTATATGGTCACTATGTTCATGAGTAATAAGAATTCCCTTAATCGTTGTTGGGTTGACATCTATCACTTCTAACCCTTGAGTTACCTTTTTTCCACTAATGCCTATATCTATCAAAAGCCTCTCATCATCGGCTTGTAAGTATGTACAGTTTCCACTGCTCCCACTTGCTATGGGACATAAATAAAAATCCATGTTAGTCCTCCACTCATGTCATCTTAATTTTCATATCATTAGTTTATCATATCTGCCTCTATTCGTATACATGACACCTCTGCTTCACCTGATAAAAACACTTATCCTATGTATGACATTTTTTCTATTATGTGCTCTAAGCCTACTTTTTATCCTAATAGGTAGATTTATCCCATCAAAGTGACATCTTTAATCCATTTACCACTTCGGATGCGCCACAAACTAGCAAATACCTTAAGCATCTCATCACTTCTTAAGATGAAGAAAACGACAATAATAGGTAGCTTCCATACAAAGGCTGCCAAGAACCCAAAAGGAATGGCAATAAGCCACATAAAGATTAAATCGTTAATAAACACGAAAGTAGCATCTCCACCTCCTCTTAAAATCCCCACCATTGTATTCATAGCTAAGGATTTGAAAAAGACTGTAACGGCTGTCACAATGACAATATCCATGGCAATGGCTTTGGTTGCTTCTGTGACGTTGTACATTCCAATAATGAAAGGACTGATAAAATAGGTAATAACGCCTGCACCTATTCCGAGTACAATACTAAAGGCAATAATGGTATGAGCATACTCTTTGACCTTTTGCCTATCTCCTTGCCCTACTGTATTGCCAATAATCGCGGCACCTGCATTACTTACTCCTTGGATAAAAACAATCACCAGTTGATTAATAATATTGGTGATACTATTAGCCGCCACTACATTAGTACCAAGTCTGCCTACAACAACCCCACTCATACTTACACCTATTGACCATAAAAGTTCGTTAAAGACAACAGGCATACAATTTTTCAAGTAATGTCCAACTAAGCTACGATCTACTTTTCTTAGATCTTTCCACCTGACTTGGAGCTTCTTCTCGAAGTACAACATGAAAATAACAATGACAGTGAACTCTGTAATTCTGGCAATGACTGTTCCGAGTGCTGCACCTGAAACACCTAGTGCTGGTGCCCCAAACTTTCCAAAAATAAATACCCAGTTAAAGAAGGTATTGACCACCAATGAAATCACATATACCACCATGGCAATCTTAACTGTCTGCACGGAACGCAAAATCATAATCGTACAGTTGGTAACGGCATAGAAGCCATAGCCTATGGCTACAATACGTAAATAGTTTGCACCACCTTCAATAACAGCTGCATCTGTTGTAAAGATACCCATCACTTGTCTTGGGAATACGACTGAAATGAAGATAAAAATAAAGGTGAAAACCAGACAAGTACGATACATAATCGCCAAAATCTTGTGAATGGACTCTACATCCTTTTTGCCCCAATATTGAGCAATCATCACATTCGAGCCACCAGCTAGACCAAACATGAGCAACGTAAATACAAAGAATACATTGTTGGCAAGTGCTGCTGCAGAGAGTGCCACTTCACCCAAAGCCCCAAGCATCAATGTATCCATCATACTAATTCCAAAGATAATCAAGTTTTGCACCCCTATTGGAAGTGCGGTCATTAATAAAAGTTTATAAAATTGCTTTTCTCTTGTAATCTGCATACTTTTTCCTCAACTCATTTACACTTAAATTTTACAGGGTAAGTTTACCATATTTAAAGCTATTCGTACACCTTAGATTAGGTCGTTTACAACACGTCACCTTTCTGCTAAGCTTAAGCTAATCAACTAAAGGAGCATACACTATGTCTAAACTATATGATGCCAATCCGTATCAAAAGAATTTTATAGCCGAAGTCGTGGACGTGGTGGAAAAAGACAGCACCTATCATATTGTCCTAGACCAAACTGCCTTTTATCCAGAATCTGGTGGACAGCCTGCAGATACAGGCTTTATTGAAGATTGTGAAATTACTTATGTGTACGAGGAAAATGACCGTATTTATCATGTATCTCACAAAAAACCTATCAAAATTCATAAAGCTAAATGCCACATCAATTGGCACCGCCGCTTTGACCATATGCAACACCACATGGCACAGCACCTCTTATCTGCTTGCCTCTTCGAGGACTATCAAGCTAAAACTTTAAGTTTCCACCTAGGCCAAGAAACCTGCACCCTAGATATTGACTTAGTTTTATTACGTGGCCAACTCACTCAAGCTGAGGCGCGTGTCAATGCCCTCATCCAAGACAACCTAGAAATCACTATCTTATATCCAACGAAGCAAGAGTTGAAGAAGCTTCCACTTAAAAGTCCACTCCCTAAAGTAAACGGGCCATTAAGACTGGTGCAAGTAGAAGACATAGATCTTAGCGCTTGTTGTGGCACTCATCCCCGTTCAACTTTAGAGGTAGGCCTTATTAAAATCTTAAAGTTTGAAAAACATAAAGGAGGCCTTCGTCTCACCTTTGTAGCCGGTAGCCGTGCTATCCGTACTTTACAAGCAAACGATGCCACCTATGTGGAGCAAATTGATTTACTTCGCAAAGAATGTAGCCGCCTCCAAAATGAAAGCAGACAACTTAAAGATATAGTGCTTGACTATGAGGTTCAAGACATGATTGCTGCTGCACCACAGATGCACGACATCCACATTGTTCAAAAAATCTATGAAGATGTAGATCCTAAAGTGCTTCAAGCTACAGGCAGCAAGCTAGTGAAAACACCTAATGTCATTGCCCTTTTAGGCCTTAAATGTGACAAGACGTCTCACCTTTGTTTCATGTGTTCTTCTAATGTGAAGCAAGTTAGCATGAACACCCTCCTTAAGGACAGCATCACCCTCCTAGACGGTCGTGGTGGTGGTACAGACTCCTCTGCTCAAGGCGGTGGGAAATCTGCTAGTAACCTAGAGTCTGCACTAGAGTATACCCTTATGAAGGTAAAGGCTGCACTGTCCTAGTCCCAATACTTTCTACTTCATTAGTATGGATTAGCCCCTATTAATAAAAGTCCTACATATCTAGAGATTTTACTCTAGTTATGTAGGACTTTCTCATTTAAAAGGATTTACTTATTCTTATTTAATTTTTATCATATATTTCGCAATTTCCATTTCAAATATAGATTGTTTACTGGATGCATAGAAATCTTCTACATAATACATCTTTAAATCTATATCCAAATATTTTAGACAATCCCGTCTGGTGGGTTAATATGAGTAAATCTATGTCGCTATCTACTCGCACCTTACCTTTTGCATAACTTCCAAATAAAAATACTTCTAGTTCATTATTTTTGTCAAAATCATTTATTATATCTAAAATGCTTTTAACAACTGATTTAGATTTATCACTTAAATCTTCAAAGGAATTTAATGTATTTAACATATTACCTCCCTAGTCTATATAGATGAGTTATTCTTTTACACAACTTGAGAACTACTATGGGATGCATAATACAAGTTACAACATTATATTAGCACCACTACATAGAGGTGGAGGCTTTGGCCCAAGGTTAACAAATAAAGACGAAAGTCATGTCTACAGTATTTTAGGTCCTATTGGTGTAGTTGACCAACTTCCTGTATTTGGCGACAAACGAAATTTTGAATATCTTGTGTGGCATGAGTTTAGCCACTCCTTTATCAATCCTCTTACTACACACTATCAAAAAGAAGTTCTCCAGTCCCAAGAACTGTTTGCACCTATTGCCAAGCAAATGGAAATTCTAGCCTATAGTAACTGGGAAACTTCCCTCAATGAACATCTTATCCGTACAATTACAGCAAGACGTAACTTAAGCGAAGACACCATGCCTTTCTACGAAGAGACTCTTAAAGCTGAGAAAAGACAAGGTTTCTTTTATATTGACATGCTCTCTGACAAAATAGCAAGCTATGAAGCAAATAGAGAAAAATACCAAGTTCAATTGCCGTTTACAGTTGCAACAAATAAAATTGTAAGTGACCACGTTTATGAGGGCACTCACTTACGCCTTATCACTGCCTTGCCTCATCCTAGCAATACGACCCAAAGGCCTTCTTATTTATACCGCTCAACAATCCGCTGATTTGGTGAATATCAATTCTGTTAATCACGGTATGACCGACTATGTCATAGCTCATGGAGAGACCATTCTAGGCCAAGGCCATTATCTAAAAGATGAAACTGGCTGGCAGTATCCTTCAACTCCAAGTACAACAAACAAATAGAAAACAAACCACTTTGCTTATACAAAAAGAGTTATAAAAGGCATCTCCCTTTTATAACTCTTTTTCCTGTCTCTATTCTTTGAATAAAGGCATAATAGTTGTACCACCGCTACTTCTACTGCTACTCCTCTTGCTCTGACTAAATGATGCAACAGGGTTATCTCTTGTTACATATTGCATGCCATCCTTTGTTGTAAGTGTAAAATAGATTTTATAGAGGATACCATCTTCTCTTTTGGCATACTCTGAAAAATCCCCACTATAGCATATTTCACTTCGCCCCTCTTGAGACATTTTCATGGCTGGAACACTTTCTCCTTGTGGCTCACCTTCAAAATAAACTTCTTTCACTTCTTCGGAAATAGCATGCTCTGCTCTTTCAACCTCTGTATATCTTTGCCCCTGTGCTGAATTTCCATCTTCCACAATTCCACTATTTACAATGATAAATTCAGCCTTCTCTACGTCTTCTGTAGGAAAAGGAAGTGTACTTGCATCTTCTTCAGTCCATAGGTTGAGCACCATGGATATCCCTGAGCCACTGTCTCTATCTTCCCATTCACTTCCCATATTCACATCAAAAATACCACCTGTATAGCATTCTTCTAACGTTTCTTGCCTTACACCTTCTTCTGATTGAATGATAAACATAGGCTGTATCGTCTCAACCATACCTATAAGCATGACTGCCTCATTGTTAGAAGCTACTTCTTGCTCATAAACTTTCTCACCTGCTGTAATCCTTGCAATAAGGGTTTCAGTGTTTGCCATTTTTTTTGGAATAGCTCTCATTGTCACAACGATTTTGTTGCCTTGTCCCTTAAGGTCAATGGAGGTCTCTGAGAAGATACTTTGCTCTTTTGTGAGTAATGTTTCTACTTTGCCATATTCCTCATGTAATTTATTACTCACATTGTCCATACCTCTTTGTAAACTGTTGTTTAGATTTTGGCACTCACTTCTTAAGTATTCTAATTCTCTTTGCATCCTATATGTATTCAAGCAATTTACTGTAATCATAAGAAATGCCAAAACAACGGCTGCTTTTTTAAGGTTATTTTTATTCATTATTCCCCACCCCTTAATCGATGCTTCCCCACACATCTATTCTTTAATTAAACTATAACTTATTGCATTAAAATATTCAATTCTGAATCAATGGCTCAATATGTTTTCTAATCAATTCAATTGCATCTTTCGCCCGTGGTTTAAACCCAGAAGCAATGGCAACTACCATTTGCTTTTTGGGTGCCACATAAATTACATTTCCCCCATCGCCTAAAGCTGCATAGCAATCCTGATTCACTCCAGGAATAATCCACCACAGGTAGCCATAGGGTAGCTCTCCCCAGCGGCTGTGTTCTCTAGTACTCTCCTCAATCCATTTGGAAGATAAAATTTGCTTGTCGTTCCACCAGCCTTTATTTAAATACTTCCTGAATAAAACTTAATTCATTTTCAATAAATTTGTAAGGTTTATATTCCCTACACCTCCTTACAAAATTTTCTTCCGTATATATGTTGCCCCTATCAAATTCTTCTCTAAGTAATTTACAAATCTCACTATCAGCCTTCTTATATAAATATTTATGTTTCTCAACTTCTTAATAAATTTTAATCATTATAAATATTAATCTTAACAAAAATATTATATCATAGTTATATTATTTACCTCAAAGGAGCTCTTATGGAAACAACTATTTCTAAAGAAACACCCAAAATTCAAGGGAATTTGGATAGCAATTTTTTGAAACTTATAGCTATTTTGGCTATGACCCTAGATCATGTAGGCAAATCCCTTTTTCCTGAAATGATTATTTTACAAATAATAGGCAGACTTGCTTTTCCTATCTTTGCTTACTGTATTGTAGTGGGATGCTTATACACTCATGATTTTAAGAAGTATATCTTGCGACTAGGTCTTTTTGCAATTATTTCACAGCCTATTTATGCTTTAAGAGTTTCTATGACTTTTCAAGAATACTTACAAAATCTAGGACTATGGAATATCTTCTTTACACTTATTTTAGGTGCATTAGCCGTAAAAACTTTAGAACAAAAAAAGTGGATGATGTTTGTAGGTGTACTTGCCATTGTAAGTATTTTTAATTTTGATTATGGTATTAGTGGTGTATTACTCATGGTTTTCTTTTATCTATTTAGGCAAAAACCATTACTCTCAATCCTTGTTACTGGATGTATGCTCGCAACACCTTTTCTATCTGGTGGGGAGTTTTCTTTGTTTGGGTGGATGATAGATATCCAAGGATTTGCTACATTGGCACTCATCCCTATTTTTTGTCAAACACACTTTAATGTTAAAGTAAGCAAGTACTTTTTCTATGTTTATTATCCTGCACACTTATTAGCTATTTATTTAATCGGCTTATTTCTGTAACTATACATATAGCTTTATGCAAAATTATAGGTTGGTCCGTCAACTTAAGTGAAATGACATGAATATGAAATATATATAACATTATTCTATAAAATGAATATTTCATTTTAAAAACCATTATATATGTTAGGAGGGGTTATCTTAGTTCTTGTTGTAGTAAGACAAAAAGTGTTTAAAATGACAGAGGAAGATTGGAATACTTACTTTAATACTCTCGAAAAAGGGAAGCTCTTACTTAGTGGGTTCATTTTGTATATAATTTCTTTGATGATTGTTTCTTGGATGGGCTATTATATTTTTAAAGCTTTTGCTTTTGAAAATATACTTTTTCTATCAATTATTACCTTCATTTTGGGAATGGCAAAAATACTATTCGAATACAAGAAAAGGGGACCTGAATTACTAAACAAACTAAAGCACTTAGGCACAAAGTGATATTCTTAAATAAATAGAAAGGTGTTAAGCATTATACCGCCCTCAAAGGCTTAACATTCAAGACAACAATGAATCAGCGTGTATATGATCTCACTGCAATAAACCATGATGTTGCTCAGATTGGTACTGTTCGCTTATTAGGAGAAAAAGATATGCCTCATCATGCGTTGCACAAATAAGTCAAATAGCATTAAATAACTACAAAAATCTCCTAACTCACTTTTTAGACTCCGTAAAATTAGATTGAGGGTGGGAGATTTATAAGGGACTGCCCACACTGTGGACAGTCCCTTATCTTGTACCCTTATGCATTTTCAATAAGTACTTTCTTCTCTTCATTACAAATAATCTTGCGTTCACTTCCTGTTAAATAAGTTTTGAGCACCACACGCCCACCCCATAAGGTTTGGATGTATTTGAGTGTCTCTGTGGCATATGAGAGTTGAAGTTCTCTACCATCGTAAATATGCCTTAAGACCAAGGTGTGGTCTTTACGCTGAACTTCTTCCACTTCAATATTCGGAATACCACCCATCCCAACGCTGTTGGCCAAGCTGTTACGTACGTTACGCCAGCCGTCTTCATTAGATACTTCAGATACCACGTAGTACCTTTCTTCTTCATCAAAGACGCATAAGTTACACGCATTGGCAATATCATAAGTCAAATAGTTACGGATGAAAGAGGCGTCCCGCTCTACTTCCCTCACTCTTGCTAGCTCTTTAAAATCATAGTCAAAGCGTTTATACAAATCTTCCCATATTCTAAACCCAATAAAGTATGGATTTAATTGCCCTGGTACGGTACAAATAACATTGTTGTGATGTTTTAAGAACTCTAATTGCATCCCTGGGGAAAGGCCTAACTTATTGACAATGTTGTAATGCCAGAAGCTAGCCCATCCCTCATTCATAATCTTAGTCTCAATTTGAGGCATAAAGTAACGACTTTCCTCCATCACAATCAGGATAATATCCTTTTGCCACTCCTCTAAGTCTCCTTCTCGCCATAAAAAGTCTAGGAGATTGTCATAAGGCAATTCTATCTTTTCCTCATACTGGGTTCCATTTTTGGTGAAACTCCCACAGTGATGCTTAATGGCATGGGCAGCATCGAGTATTTCTTCTACTTCCTTGTAACCAATGCTAGGGTCTTGAATGTATTCACGAATGCGTCCTGCATGGTTTTTAAACATATCCACCGTCAAATCTGCCTTAGTATAAGATTTGAACAGTCGATTGTTCTTAAAAAAGTCATTGTGCCCATATACGTGTGCCATGGTTAAAATCTGAAGGACAAGACTATTGTCCTTCATCAAATAGGCCATACACGGGTCAGAGTTGATGACCATCTCATACGGTAAGCCCGTTAAGTTGTAATTATATAAGGTCTTAATGCGTTCATAGTTTTTCCCAAAGCTCCAGTGAGGATAATGGGAAGGCATACCCACATAGGCCTCATAGCAAATCATATCTTCAAAACTAATGATTTCAAACTCTTGATCATAGTAATCTAGGCCAATGGATTTGGCAATTCCCTCTATTTGACCATCGTATTCGGTGAGTTCTTGAAAGGAATAATTCATGAAGCATCCCCTCCTTCATTTGCTTTTTGCTCAATCTTTAGCATATCTACAAAGGCTTTCCATACATCTTCCTTCTTAAAGATTTTAACAGCTGAGAAGTTGGGATGCTTCACTTCTTCCACATATTTATTCATAATGGTACTGGTATACGTACTGATTTTAATTTCTCCGTATCCAAACAAGTTGCATGTGTCACATAATTTGTTGGCAAGCTCTACAGCCCTTTCGTTGTCTTCTCCCCAGTTGTCACCATCGCTACAGTGGAAAGCATATACATTCCATAGGTCAGGAGGATAGCGATCTTGTATGACCTCTAATGCCTTTTCATACCCACTACTAATATACGTTCCACCACTTTCACCTCGGTGGAAGAAGTCATCTTCTGTCACCTCTTTGGCAACGGTGGTGTGGGCAATGAACACAATCTCTACATTGATATATTTTACCCTTAGAAATTGGTACAACAAGAAGTAAAAGCTCCTTGCCAAATACTTTTTGGTATGCCCCATAGAGCCTGAGGTGTCCATGATACAAACCACCACCGCATTGGAGTCTCGCTGCATCTTGACTTTTCTTTTAAAATACTTCAGGTCGTCCTCATGGAAAGGTACTCTTGTATCCTCTAAGTCCAAATTCAGCTCATCTGCTGCTCGCTTAAGGCACTTCTCCCTTTTAATCTTAGCCATCATCGTATGCTTTTTAGAAAGACGAGGTGGAATACCCTTTTGTTGAATCCCCCACTTTTTCTGACTATCTTCTGACTCTACCTCCTTAAATTTCTTTTGCTCTAAGTAAGGCAGGTCTAAGTCTTCAAATAAATAATGAATGGCCTCATCTACTGTAATCTCTGTTTCGTAAATGTCTTCGCCTTCTGCATTACCTGCATCTGGATTGCCCTCTTCATCCCCTTTAGGAATACGCTTACCCTTTTGTTCATTACCTGTTCCAGAGCCTACACCTTGTTGGTTCTTACCATATCGGAAGTAATATTCTTTCAAACCTTTAATCGGGATTTTAATCTTCTTATTCTTGGTCTGCCCCACTATACTTTCTTCTGCAATAATGCTGCCAATATTTTCTTTAATACTCTTTTCCACTAACTCTTTATGCCTGCGACGGTCTTCTACACTACGATCTCTGCTATTGGCTTGGAACTCTTTAAAAATAGCCATAGACCTCACCTAGTCTTTCCACAAGTTATTGGCCGCATACTTCAAAATAACGTTACAACAGTGGTCGCAGTAACCGTTTTGCTTCATTTCTTCTACCATCGCATCATATTTTTCATTCTGGTCTTTGTCTCGTACTTTGCTCTTTGTAATAATACGAGAAAGCTCACGTACAGAAGAAGTCAACTTCTTCTCAATCGCTTCTTTAAGTGGTTCATAAGAAGTATAATCTACACTTGTACCGTTACGAATGACAGAGAACATATATGCCGTAACATCTTGTCTAAAGCCTTTTGCCCCACTTTGTGTGACCCCAATTTGCTCTTCAATTGAGCGCATAAAGACTTCATCTGGAGCAAGTTCTTCCCCTGTACTATCATCTTTAAGCTTAGTTCTATTCACACAAGCTTCGGCATGATCAAGATAGTTGTTGAACAAATCTTGTGCTTGGTCTTTGTAGCCATGGATGAAGGCCTTTGTCACTTCTTTTTCCAAAATCTTATGATATTCTTTCTTAATGGTATCTTGTAAGAAGCCTAAATAACGTTTTTTGGATTCGTCTGAAATAGACATTTCCTTAATCTCACGCAGTAAGACTTCCATTAAACTAATAGGATTGATACAGTCATATTCAGACTCGGAGAGCGCTACGTCCAATGCTTTTGAGATAAAACGTGTAGAAATACCGGTCATGCCCTCCCTATCTGCTTCTTCTTTCAGTTCAATAATGTCAATACGTTTAGTCGTACCCTTTTCAATGATTTCTTCCCCATTGTAAATCTTCAGTTTAGTCATAGGATCCACCTTATTAGAAGGGGTTAGCCTGGTTAAAATGGCAAACATAGAAGCAATTTCTAAAGTATGAGGTGCAATATGGGCTTCAAAATAAGAACTCTTTAACATCTTTTGATAAATTTTAATTTCTTCACTCAGCTCTAGGCAATAAGGCACTTCAACTTTAACAATACGATCTAAGATTGCTTCATTTGTGTGGTCAGACCTAAACTTATTCCATTCTGCTTCATTAGAGTGGGCCAAAATCACACCATCAAAATAAATCATAGAACCTTTCCCAGGGGATGGAATATTCTTCTCCTGAGTCGCTGTAATCATAGTGTGTAAATACTCTACATCATTTTTAAAAACTTCAATAAATTCTACAATGCCTCGATTACCTACGTTAAAAGCACCATTTAGAGACAGCACACGTGGGTCATCTTCTGGATAAAGGTCCATTTTAGAAATATCCACCGAGCCTACGAGTACGGACGTATCTTGATTATTAGGATCTACAGGTGGTACTACCCCGATTCCCTTTCTTGAACGAATGGAAAAATCCGTTTTTTCAATGGGGAAGTCTTCATATTTTCCTTTAAACTCATGAATCAAACGGTATCGACATACTGGGCAAAGGTCTCCTTCAATTTTAACACCTAACGCTTCTTCAAAAGCAGCACGACTATGTTTAGGAATTAAATGAAGTGGTTCTTCATGCATAGGGCATCCCTGTAATCCGTATATAGGTTCACTTGTTTCCAGTAAATGTTTAATTGAATCAATTAATGAAGATTTTCCCGCCCCAACAGGTCCTACTAGGTAAAGCACTTGTTTGGCTTCTTCACCTTGCATGGCTGCTGAATGTAAGTATCTTACAATTTTCATTAATGTCTTATCGATACCAAAGAATTTTTCTTTAAAAAAGTGGTATTCCTTAAGGGTATCCTTACCATAGATACGTCTAAGTCTTGGATTTTCTTCGGTGTGTACTGATGTCATCCCTTGCTTAACAATAAGATCATAAATCCTTTTATGAGCAAGTTTATAAACTTCAGGGTGCTCTTGCAAAATATGTAAGTACTCAAGAAAAGTCCCCTCAAATTTATCTTCTTTTCTTGTGCTCCTATCAGTTTTAATCATTTTAGAAAAATCTACCATAATCTTTATCACTCCTTTAAGAGTATGTTCTTGCTTATTATCAAATATATGGTGAAAAGTATGTTTACATGATTAAAACTTGTGTAATTTTTTCACACTTCGTTACTAGCATGAAATAGACAGAAATTATATTCAATTACCTTGCAAAAAATGCTATAATAGTACTCATCATCTACAAAAAGGAGGGCCTATTTTGTGATTATAGCGTCTCAATCTTTACTTTCAGATTTCTTACTTCCAAGAGCCGAACGTCCTGGCAACTATTTTGGACACCTTATGGGGATGGGACATACCCAAGAATATAAAGATCTTTTAGCGCGTCTTGTGCAACTAGCAAATGCTCCACTTCATCAAACTTTAATTTTTAAAGCTGGACTCCCTACGTTTAATGCTCCAGAGTCACTCGCACATTTTCAAGTTCAAGCACCTCACCTAGACTTTGGTAACTTAACCCGTTCTCCTTTAGAACTTTCACGTTTTGACCCATTGAATTTAAATATTGCAAGGGCACTAGACATGATTGTGCCCCATGCTCTAGCTACTGAACATTTTGTAAGTGAAGACCAGCAAAACCTCTTTATTGCTAAGCTACTCTTACTTATTGACACGTATGTCGCCAATGTAGACTTCTCTAAGCCAGAAGTGCCTAAAGCCATTTTCTATGGACCTATTAAGCGTCAAGAATGCTACTTTATTCTCCTTCTTGCGGCCATTGGCTTTGATACTTTCTACCTCAATCCTACTCATGATGTAACCTTTGGGATGATTGATACACTAGGTATGAGTCAGACCCTAGTCTTAGGAGATCCCGCATCTTTTGAAGACTTTGATGACCTTGCAGCCTCTGGTGTAGTGATTGACCATATTACTACTGCTGCACGCCACGCCGCAGATGAATTAGATGCTTTTATGTATACCGACAGTGGACTTTTCCGTCCATGGCAATTCACAAAAGGAACAACACATCCCCTTCTTTTGAATGCCATCTGGGAAGATATAAAAACTTACTGGGACGAACCTGCAAGACTTCGTCCTGGCTTTAAAACAAGTGGGCAAGTTGTCTATCCACCTGTATTCTTCACCAAGATTTCAGGCGTTCATATGAACCTTAACGAATATTTTGAAGGCGTCCATCGACTCTGCAGGGCTAAGCGTCATTGCTTTTATACGCAACCTAACTTTGCCAACACCTTCAAACTTTCCTCTAGAGATATTTATAGCTTAACTTATTGTCTCAATCCAGATAAGACCATCAACCGCGAAGCTGTAAAGGCACATCCCCTTTATAAAAGCATGCTCACCTTCCGACCAGAAGTCCAAGACTTCACTCTGGATAAACTAGATGAATTGCTTTCAAAAGATGCCAGTCAGCTCTTTAACTTCAAAGTCACTGACCAAGAACGCACGCAATTGATGGCACTTACTTTTACACTAGAAAACACGCTTTTAAATTTAATTGATAGCTATGACTTCCCCTTTGATATTCCAAAGCTTATCTTATACATCAACAACCGTGCCACTTTTACTATACAATCTAGTATGCTCCTTGCACTGTTCCATACGATGGGGTTTGATATTCTACTCTTATGTCCAAATGGTGCCAATAACATTGAAATGATGCTCTCTAGTCAATATATCAAGACTTTACGTCTCCCTGAACTCGCTTACGACTTAGAACTTAAAAATCCAGAAACCGAAAAACCCAAGTCCAAATCATTTTTCAATAAATTTTTTAAATAAATTTAAATAAAGGAGTAATCAATTATGGCGATTCAGTTTAATCCAAGTAATACCATCCCTACCTCTACCCCTATACCTGTAGACTTAGAGGCTTCTGTCCTTGGAGGTATCACCTTAGAACCTCAAACTACATCTCACTTACAACCTGTTAAACAAGAAGAAGTGGTCACCTTTACCCAAACTTATAAGGAAAAACTACGTAGCCTGCCTGAAGTCGAAGCCTTAACAGGAGAAATTCGTGTAGATGACCCCAGTAGCGTCCTTCTCTTTGGTCAAAATGCTACTGTTGGCATCTCAAAGGTATCCGATAGTTTGCTCTCTACCATGAAAGCAGTCAAAGCCGAAGAAGCTGGAGAGATGATTACCCAACTGACCAAAATTATGGACCGATTTGACATTCAGGAGCTAGCAGAGGTGAAAGAACCCACTTTCTTGGGTAAACTCTTCAGTAGAGCCAAAAACTCCGTCGAAGCTCTCTTTGAAAAATATGAGTCTATGGGTTCTGAAGTAGATCAAGTCTACATGGTTTTAAAAAAATACGAGTTCGATATTGAAAAGTCCAACGTCACCTTAAAAACCATGTATGATGTAAATATTCAATACTACCAAGACTTAGAAAAATATATTGTAGCTGGTGAGCTGGGTATTGAGGAAATTACTACAGGTCTCATTCCTCAGTTTGAGCAAAAAGCTATAGAAAGCGGTAGTCAACTAGATCTTGCCAATGTAGAAAGTTTAAGACGTATTGGCGAAATGCTTGAACAACGTGTCTACGACCTACGTGTAGCTGAAAGCATTGCCCTTCAGACCATTCCTATGATTCAAGGCATACAGTACAGCAACTTCAACTTAACACGTAAGATTAATTCTGCTTTTATCATTACCCTTCCTATCTTCAAACAATGCTTAACCCAGGCAGTCATGCTTAGACGACAAGACTTGCAAGCTAAAAGTTTAAAAGCTCTAGACGATAAGACCAATGAGCTCCTTATCCGCAACGCACAAAATATGGCCAATCAGTCTACAAGTATTGCCAAAATGGCTACAGGGAGTTCTGTACATATCGAAACCCTGCAAAAGACTTGGGAAACCATTATGAATGGCATTGAACAAACCCGTGCCATCGAAGAGGAAAATCGTCTAACACGCCAATCCAATACCAAGACCTTAGAATCTCTTAAATATGAAATGGCGAAAAAACTTAATATAAAGTAAGACAAAAGCACCTAAACCCTATTCATGCATAGGGCCTAGGTGCTTTGTGTTGTACGCTTCTACTAAGCTTTCTACTTGATAGTAGCGGTTACCATCTGTGTAGTCTAAATACTGTATTTTACGAAGATCTAGCGTATTGAACAAGGCATAAGCATAGTCTCTGGAAATGTAGTAGTCACCTTCCACATCCAGTACAGGTACTGTATATTTCATAGGTAGGCTCAACTGTCCGCTTGTATACGCCTCTACTTCACTTAAGAAATCTCCCTCACTGACAAGTTGATGATAAGTAGTTACTAAGTCCTTTTGACTTGAGAGAGTATAGTCTTCTTTTCCATTCTTACTGACTTCTGCCATATCTACATCGATATAAAGGATACCACGTACCCGTGGATAAGCCTTTGGCACCGTCTCATAGAAGTAGTTGAGTAAGCTACTCGCCTCGCTAATCTGATACGTATGGTCTACACGAGAAAAGTGTGAAACAGCTACGCCTGACAGCATAAGAGGCTTCTCTGCTTGGAAAGTCTTGTACCACAAATCAATCCCTGTCCTAAAATCGGTGTCATAGGCCACACCTGATACATACTGAGGCACATAGACATTGAGCCCTACCCAATCTACCATATTGCCACCTGGATAGTAACTCACATATTGCTCCACTTGCTCGACATCTATACTCCACACCACTACAGCTTGATCTAAATGCTTCTTAATCAATTCATAGCTCGTCTTATAGTAAGCCTTATAAGCCTCTGGATCACCTACTTCTCCATCTACAGGATACAGTTCTATAAAGATAGGCATCTTATACTTAGTCTTCAAATCGCTCACTAAGTGGTAAATAGGTGTGGTGTCATAATCACTGTTCATCATCACCTTGATGTAGGGCGTTTGGCCATTAGCAAGACACTCTAGCAACTGTCTACTTGTAACATCCGCTGAGCCTTGATATTGCATAACTCGAAAAGCTTGCTTCACCCCAACTAAATCTTCAAACTTCTTCATATCATGATCTAGTGCTAAGTTGTTCTCCACATAAGCACCTGTATAAATGCCCTGATTAGGCTCTAAAAGTCCCCGCTCTACATGGGCTGGAATATATAAATCAACGAGTTTCTCCTCACAATTAGAAGTGAGGATCGTATCTTGATTTAATACAGGTTCACTTACAATATCTTGATTGCAGCCTACAAGTAAGACTGTACATAATAAAAACCCTATGAGTATTTTCTTCATTCTTCTCACCTCATAGGGATTATAGACATTTTTTTAATTTTCTATACTTTTTTACTATCAATAAACTTAGCAAGTGGCTTTAAATAGTTCAAATACATGCCACCTTCTATAAAAATTTCATATTCTGGGTCAAATGCTGAATAGGAAATCGACTTACGTCCCCCACCAGCTGAAATTTGATAATGGTGTTTTAACACCCCTAAGGTCAGTAGAAAATAGCGATCATACTTCTTAAAGTATACAATCAAGAAAGATTCCCCTCCTTGACGCTCAAAGTCCTCCATAAACTCAATCTGATGGAGATGTACATTGGCAAGAGGAAGGGCCTCTTTAGTCGTTTCTTTGGCATCAAAGCAAATAGATGTGCCTTGAGCTACGCCTATGTAGTCTACTGTACTCTTTTGGTCAAAATAGGCAAGGGTAATAACCCCTTTGGCCTTATCTATAGTAATAGGCTTAATGGGTGTAGGTATTTTTTGAATCATTGCTAAATGAAGTTCACGATACTTTTCATTAGTAACATTAATCGTCTCTTCTAAAACGCTTCCCCTTAAACCTCTTGTATTCCAATATCCCATTTTTTTCCTCTTTTCTTGATTTTCTGTAATTTTTTGGTAAAATAGAAGTAGAGCATGAAAGGGGGATTTTATGCATCTTATCCTATTTTTGTTAAAGTGTTGTTTGACAAAGTTTCGCTTCTTACATTTGACACCTATGGAACAAGCTATAGAACTTAAACGCAACCACCTTTACTACTTAGCAGGCAGACTCTATACTAGACAAAAAGCTTATAATAAAGCCATCTATTGTTTCAAGAAATGTCACGCTTATCGTTCCCTCATCTATTGCTACGAAAAACTAGGAGACACCTCTGTTGCACTTGAAATTGCGGACAAGCACCATTATTACAAAGAAGGTGCCGCCATATGTTTGTCCCATCATAATGATAAAAAAGCAGCTTATTTCTATCGCTATTTCAATCCGTATTTGGCAACCAAACTCTATAGAAAATGTGACTGCTACTATGAAGCTGGTATCTGTATGCTGGAAAACCATCAGTATATCAATGCTCTTGAAACTTTCTACAAGTGCCAAGACCCACTAGATAAGCTGTCTGGCCTACGCCAAGTAGAAGAAGTGGCCATTGTCCTTTATCTTAAGCGTGCCTACCATGATAGCCTTCGCCTCTTTACGGCCCTTGGAGACTATTACTCCGCTTTAGAATGTGCCAAACGACTTCATGACGAGATTTTGATAGCTCAAACGTGCAAACTCATTGCAGACTTTGAGGCTTATGACAACAACTACATAGAGGCGGCTCTCTATATTGCAGCTTGCGATAACGACCGGGCTACACTCTATCGTTATCTTGCCTCTACCGACAACGATGCGTTGAAGCTCTCACTCTTTAAAGGGGCCTATTTCAATGCCCTTAAAATCTGCTTCCACACCAATGATTTATTCCTAGCAAAACAAGTGGCGAAACTCTATGCTTAGAGCTTCGCCACTTTAACTTCCTATGAGGCCTTCGCCTACACAAATCTCACTATATATTTTTGGTGCTGCTACAGTGAAAACGCGATTTTCCATATAGTCAAATACACTTTCACAAAGCTCAAATTTAATTTTGTATGCACATAAAACTTGATATGCTAATCCGTAACTATTTCTGAAGTACTCATTTTCAGAAGCATCTCCATATTTAGGATCTCCAATAATAGGATGCCCTATTTGACTTAAATGGGCACGGATTTGATGGGTTTTCCCTGTTACAAGCTGTACTTCTATCAAGGTATAACGCCCATTGCTTTGAAGTGGTAAAATACGTGTTTCTACAGGCTTAGCCCCTTCTACATATTCTTCTACAATTTTCACTTCGTTTTTATTGTTTTCCTTAATATGGTATCCCTTTAGAACCATAGGCTCTGTAATGCGCCCAAGTACAATACTCATGTAATACTTAGAGATTTGCTTAGTCTTAAGCATTTGACTAATTTGTTGTGTTGCCTTTAAGTGCTTCCCAACAAGAACTATCCCTGCTGTGTTACGGTCAAGACGGTTACATGGTGCTGGAATAAAGCCATTTGCATGCACAGGGTTATAAGACCCATTTGACGTCAAGTAATATTGTACTTCTTCTGCTAAACTATGTCCATCTGCCTTATCTTTTTGGGTAAGTAGGCCTAAAGGTTTGTCCACAATTAAAATATGTTCATCTTCATAAACCGTTTTAAAATGAATTGGACTTTTCCCTATTGCTTTCATTTCTTGCATCTCCTCTATTTGCTCATCGTGCAAAAAGATTTTGATGAGATCACCTTCAGCAAGAAGTTCACTTCCTTTTGGCTTTTTTCCATTATATTTAATTTTATTTGTTCGCATCCATTTATAGAGAAGACCTTTTGGACATTTATTCATATATTTTAATAAGAACTTGTCTAATCTTTGTCCGGCCTCATATGGATTAATTGCCACTTCTTTCATGGTATACTCCTATTTACATTAACATGCCATCAATAATTTTCGTATTTTGCTCTAGTGCTTCACTTGTAAAACATGCATCACGTTCTATACGAACAGTTGCATTTTTAATAGCTTTTCCATTTTCAGCATAAATATAATGTAGTTTTGCCTCTTCCATACCTTTATTGCGCATTCTTAAATTCAAAACAGGCTTTGCCTGTGCTAACATCTCTTGGCTTTTACCTATAAAGTAGATGTTTCTTGATGTCACTACAATGTGCTCTATATATAAAGTTAGAGTAGAATCAGGAATGATTGCACCATGGTAGACATCAAAACTGCCTTTCATCTGGTCAAGCATCTGAGAATGTTTGTGTTGAGGGTCTTGATACTTACCATAGGCAAAATATCTGGTCAAATGCAACGCTACAGGTAGCGAAAGGACTGCTGCTGCAACAGTAAAGTAACTTGCACTAGTCTTATTATAAAAATAGCCGATTGTTACAATGGCGATAATCACAAGTGCCCATACGATAGCTTTTATGAAATGTTGTTTCTTTTTTTCTTTAATATAGTCTTTAGATTGTTTGATCATGGGTATCCCCCTACTCTTCATAGATCATTTTAACGGTCATGCCACCATCTATTACAAAATTTGCCCCTGTTATAAACCCTGCTGCTTCGTTTGTTAGATAAAGGATAGCCTGTGCTACATCTTCTGGCACCCCTACTCGGCCTGTTAAATGCTGCACATGGTCTTTTTCTCTAAGTGCTACAAACTTTCTATCTTTCTTTTTCTTCCAGCCATTGGTTTCAATCCATCCAGGACTTATAGCATTCACACGTATTTTAGGTCCTAGACTTGCTGCTAGTGAATGGGTGAGTGCCAACAGTGCCCCTTTTGAAGCTGAATAAGGTTCTGTATTCGGCTCACTCATCATTGCACGTGTGGAGGCTATGTTTACAATGCTTGCACCTTCACTCATCATATAGGGTACACAGTACTTGGTACACATATAGGCGCCTGTTACATTGACACGCAGTACCTTTTCAAAGTCCTCTATCGTGGTTGTAAACAAATTTCCTGAGGTCTGAATGGCTGCGTTATTCACTAAGATATCTATCTTCCCATAGCGTTCAGCGACTTTAAAAGCCATTTCTTTAACGGACTGTTCCTCACTTACATCTGTCTTAATAAACAGTGCATCTAAACCTTGTTCCTGGATAAGTGCTTCAACTTCATGTCCAGCTTCTTCATCTTGTTCTACGATAATGACATTTGCCTTTCGTTTTGCAAACTCAACTGCTGTGCAGGCACCTATTCCCTGACCAGCCCCTGTAATGACCACGACTTTATTTGAAAAATCCATATCCTACACCTCCTTGAACGATTTAGTGCTTTAGTTCCTATTCTACCAAAAAACCTTTGCTATGAAAAGAAGCTGTTGTTAAAAAAACACATAAGTTTTATCAAACTTATGTGTTTTTCAACCATTTTCTCTAAAGACTGACAGTAGTATCGAACAAACTATCGTTATTTGCGATACTTGTGGCATTTCCAAAGACACAATATTCATTTTCTTCCAGAACTTTACGAATTGCTTTTGCAAAACTTCTGAGTGTTTCATTATTTGTTGTAAAGATTTCATCACGGATTTGTTGAATATCTTCTTCTGTAGTACCTACAAGAGCATACACTTGCCCTGTATAGCCTTCTGTAGAAGCCGTATAGGGGAAGTCCATTCCACTAATAGTTCCAATTAAATATTGAACTAATTCTCTTTCACTCAACTTTAAGTTCTCTACATAGTTTGGTAAGTTTCTATAGATTTCTAAAGTTTTAGCCACATTAGGGTCACGGTAAGAAACAAAGAACATGTTTCCACTCTTTCTAAAATCAGCAAAGCAGCCATACGCACCATTTTTAACACGTACTTCGTTCCAGAGGTAATCCATAGAAAGAATCGTTTTGAGCATCATATAACCACCATGGTAATTAAATCCTAATTTTCTAAAGTTATAGCCCATCGCCACGTAGTTGACATTCCCTGGATAGATAAGGCCTTCTCTTACAACACGAGGATTAAAGGTCAGTTCTACCTTTTCAATAGGTGTAGCTTCTAACTGACTTAAGCCTTTTTCTACAGCAGCTTTACATGCTTCTACTAACCCTTCATCCACTGTCAAACCAATGGTGTAGCGGCTATGGTTCATAAAGTAACTATAAGCTTGTTTTAAGCTGGCGATGACTTGGTCTTGATTGATTTCCCATTCTTCATCAATCTTGCAGACTTGCTTATAGAAGATCAGACCTTTTGTCAGCTCATCAAAGTATTCTGCTTCACTAAAGCTTCCAAGAAGTACGCCATAGGCAATTTTATGACCTTCACTGCTTAAGGACATTTCCATCATAGACTTCATCTCTTTGATGATTTCTCGGATACGGCGTTTGTCCTCAAAGCTTGTTTCATTCATAATTGTATGAACAAGTTTCACTTGGTCTTCTAATTGGTCAAAGAGAGCCTTTGTTTTTACTACGAAGAGCTTTCTATAGTCGCCTCGTGTTTGTACTTGGTGTAATGCTTGTATGTGGAACTGAATGCCACCTAGGTGCTCATCAATAGCCATAGATAAGTCTTCATAAGCATAGGACTTGGTATCTAGCTTACTGAGCATCCCTACAAGCATTCCTAAATAAGGCAAGCTTTCTTCTGGTACGCCTTCTAAGTCAATAAAGTGGTTAAGGTAGACCACTTGGTTGGTAAAGAGTGGGCTTACAATATATTCTGTATTGTTTTTAATTGTTTTTTCAAAGCGTGGGAACATAGCTTTTTGATCTAGTTCTTCTCTTTTTAAAAGTGGAATAGTATGAAGGGCTTCTTCACTATCTGGTGTTTGCTGTGCCTCGTTAAAAGCTAAAGTTTTATCAATACAAGCTTGAAGCATTTCCGGACTCCAAGAGTCTTTAATTTTAGCGAGTTTTGTTTTAACTTTTTCTTCAATAACGGCATCTAATCCCACTTTAGGTTCAATGGTCATTTTCACACTATGCGTATTGTTTAATAAATAAGTCTCAATAAGCGCTTCAAAATACCCAGTGTCTTTTTTAGCTTTTAGGCCCTCAAGTAAAGTTTCGTATTTAAGATAGATCGTAGGGTCCTCATCATAGATCCAACTTTTCATCGTTCCAATGTACCAAAGGAGACCTTTGGAGTAACCTTTGAAGTCACCTTCTCTAAGCTCAAATTCTTTGATTTGAAGGGCACCATTTAAAAGAGATTTTGAAATACCTTTTTCTACTACGCTACGTAACGTTTCTTCTATGACTTCATAGAAACGTGCCTTTTTGTCCTCGCCTACGTTCTTCGCCATAATGCTAAAAATAGGTTGTTTTAAATGGGTTTGGAAAGCACCAAATACATCTTCTCCAATGCCTTCACTTAAAAGGGCTTTTTTAAGAGGGGAAGCTGGTGTCTCAAGCAGTACATATTCTAAAATTGCAAGACCTACCATAAGCTCTCGGTCTACAGTCTTACCAGTTACACAGTTGTAAGATACATAAAGTTGATTTGGTTTTTCTTCTGTGACAGAGTAGTAAGTTGTCACTTCTTTCACTTTTTCAAATGGTGCTTGGTCTTCTATACTAGACTCTACTGGTTGATAGTCAAAGTGTGCTAAGTAATCACGTTCCATAAAGGTGAGCACTTCTTCGATATCTAAGTTACCATATAGTCCAATATAGCTGTTAGATGGATGGTAATACTTTTTGTGGAAAGCCAAGAAGTCTTCATAGCTTAAATCTACAATAGCTTCTGGTGCGCCACCTGACTCGTTGTGGTAGGTGTTATCTGGGAAAAGAGCTTCTTTAATCTTTCTAAAGCCCACTTCTTCTGGTGAAGAGAATGCCCCTTTCATTTCATTGTAAACAACACCTTTATACTCTAGTGGTGCATCTACTTCTTCAATATGATAGCGCCAACCTTCTTGCATCAAGATGTTATCACTTTTATAAATATTAGGGAAGAATACAGCATCTAAATAAACATCCATTAAGTTGTAGAAGTCGGCATCGTTTTGGCTTGAAATAGGATAAATGGTCTTATCTGGATAAGTCATTGCGTTAAGATAGGTGTTAAGTGACCCTTTTGAAAGTTCAATGAATGGGTCTTTTAAAGGAAACTTACGTGACCCGCAAAGTACAGAGTGTTCAATAATATGAGGTACACCTGTGCTATCATGAGGTGGGGTACGGAAAGCAATCCCAAAGGTTTTATGAGGATCATCATTTTCTAAATACAAAATTTGTGCTTGAGTACGATCGTGTTTATAGATATTTACAGTACAATCTATTTCTTTAATATACTCAGATTGAGTAAGGGTATATCCTTTTACATTCTGGGCCATAGCATTCTCCTTATTCTTGTTTTATTTATAGACACAAGTGTATCATTTTTCTATTGTGCACGCAAGTTATCAATTAATGTACTAACCGTTACAAATTCTACATTTTCTGCTTGTAACTTAGGAATCATTGTTTTTAAAGCCGCTGAAGTATGAGGTCCCTTTTGAGGGCCTACATGACCTATCACAATCGCATATCCTTTTTCCTTTGCCACTTTTAAGGCAGCTTGTAATTGCCCTATAGCATGTTCCGTAGTTGGTGTATTATCTAAAAAGATATCTCTCATCATATAGGTCGTATGTTTTTCTTCGGCAATAGCTGCTGCGATTTTGTTATCATAAGTCTTGCTATCTACAAAGTAAAAGCCCTTTTCATTGGCAAAGTCCATCATGGTGCTTACAATCATCTTACTTTGCATTGCACGAGATCCCATATGGTTGTTCATCCCTACAGCATAAGGTATTTCTTCTAGAGCATCTTCTAAATTGGCTTTAACCTTTTCTTCGCCCATACCTGTTGTAATTCCTTTAGGGCCTAACCAATTAGGTTTCCCATTAATAGGTTCTAGTGGAACATGTATAATCACTTCTTTGCCAGCTGCGTGGAGGGTATTAGCATCTTCTTTAGCAAAGGGCATGCCAGGAATGACAGCACCTGTTAGTGGAATAGGCAAGTTTGCAATAGCATCTGTCCCTGCCATTTGATTACCAAAATCATCAATAATCACTGCCATATACACCTTCTTAGGTACGCCTTCCTCCTTGGTACTTTCTAAGCTTTCAGCTTGCAAAGTTAGTCCCATTACTACAGTTAATGCGCCAAACATCATCAATATACCTTTAATTATTTTTTTCATTTTCATCGCCTCTTTTTTAGTCCATTATGCTTTAGTATGTGTTTTTAAGCCAAAAAAAACACTTGTTTTTCAACAAGTGTTTTTTCTTAATGTGCTAAAAATTTCTCTCTACATTCCCAACTACAGAAGAAATATTCTTTCCCATCTTTTAAGATACGATAGGCATCTTCTTTTAAAAGTTCTGTTCCACAAATAGGGTCCGTTACTAAATCTTTTGATTTTTCTTCTGCAATTTGTTCAGTATTTGGCATATTTTCTATTACTTTAATCTCACCATTGACAATGGAAATGCCTCGAATGTTAGGATTATCTTTATGCATTTTCATGACTTTTCTTATTTTGATAGTATAGCGTATTAAGTTAAATAAGCTAAGGAGCATCATCACAAGCATCAAATCAAATATTACTTCAACAATAACTTCCATTTCATAGGATCCTTTCTCTATTAGAAATAATGCCATTCTACCTCAATCATATGAATTTATTTTGAATATGAGAACGCTCTTTCTAAGTCTTCAATGATATCTTCTACATTTTCAATGCCTACACTTAAACGAATAAGGGTTGGACTAATGCCACATGCTTTAAGGTCTTCATCATTCATTTGTCTATGTGTTGAACTTGCAGGATGAAGCACTGCCGTTCTGGCATCTGCAACATGTACTACAATAGCTGCAAGTTCTAAACGATCCATAAATTTCACGCAATCTTCTTTTGTCCCTTTAATATTAAAGGAAATGACACCGCTTGCACCTTTTGGTAAGTACTTTTGCGCTTTGTCATATTGACTATCGCCTTCAAGCGTTGGATAGCTTACAGCTTCTACTTGTGGATGTGCTTTTAAAAACTGTGCTACTTTTAATGCATTTTCGCTATGTCTTTCCATACGTAAATGAAGGGTTTCAATACCTAAGTGGGTTAAGAAGGCATTTTGTGGACTCATACAGTTTCCCATGTCTCTTATAAATTGTACCCTAGCTTTAGTAATATATGCAGCCTTACCAAAAGCTTTTGTATAAACTAAGCCATGATAGGACTCATCTTTTGTTGTAAAACCTGGGAATTTTCCATTGGTATAGTCAAATTTCCCACTATCTACAATGACACCGCCTACACTGGTTGCATGTCCATCCATATATTTGGTTGTAGAGTGGATGACAATATCCGCACCATGTTCAATCGGTCTACACAGGTATGGTGTCGCAAAAGTATTGTCTACAATGAGTGGAAGACCGTGGCTATGTGCAATATTTGCCCAATATGTAATATCTAATACATTTAAAGCTGGATTGGCAATAGTTTCTCCAAAAATAGCTTTTGTATTAGGTTTTACAAGTGCCGCCACATCTTCTTGGGTTGCATCAGGTGAAACAAAACTTACTTCTACCCCTAACTTTTTAAACGTGATCGCAAATAAGTTGTATGTTCCGCCATAAATTGTGCTTAGTGAAATTAAGTGGTCTCCTGCCTCACATAGGTTAAGGACTGCTACCATACTTGCTGCTTGTCCTGAAGATGTACAAAGTGCCCCAACACCACCTTCAAGTGCATTAATCTTACTTTCTAATGCTTCTACTGTAGGATTACTAATACGTGTGTACATATGACCTGGTGCCTCAAGGTCAAATAGTTTTGCTACATGTTCTGTAGATTCATATTTATAAGTTGTACTTTGGCAAATAGGGAGCACACGAGGTTCTCCATTTCCAGGCTCATAGCCTGCTTGAATCATTTTGGTTTCAATTCTCCAATTATTATTCATATGATATCCCCTTTTCTTCTGTAAAAATCTCTATTTTCTCTCTTTATACTTCCTTAATTTATACTCTTATCTATATATACTTTAAGAAAGATTTATCTTCTCCATCTTCCAAAGCCTCACCCTCTGCTTCTTCATCTTCTTCATACTCATCTTCGTACGCATCTTCATCATCTTCTTCTGACTCTTGATTTTCAGACTCTTCGCTACGTTTAGCTACTTCTTCAGCTGCTTTAATATGAAGTGTGAAGTTCTTTTGAATAAAGAAAGAACAAAGTGCAATCGTAAGCACTGGTCCTGCAAATAACATCAATGGGAAGATAAGTGTTGCATATTGTACTAAAATTGCAAGCCCTACCATAATAACGCTTGTTGCTAAATGTTTATGTGAAAGTATAAAAGCTGTTACAAAAACGCTAAAGCCTTTCATATGGAAACGAGATAAAATAGCAAAAACATAAATGGTCATAATACAAGTCTCAAGAATTAAAAAGAGTGCAAAACCTGTTAATAAAAATGAAGGTGTTTTGCCCATGCTCATTAAAAGCATACGGTAAAGGAAGCATGAAAGCCAAAGACATCCGATTCCAAGTGTAATTGGAATAGATATAAGTAAGTTTTCTTTAAAGCTTTTAAAGAAGTCTTTGGTCACATAAGCATCCTCACCTCTTATTTTTTTTCCATACACATAGAAAACGGCTGTTGTAGAAGCACCTATTGTCACAACGGGTAAACTACAAATAACCCAATAAAAAGTTAGGATGAGTAAATCTGCAACTTCAGTCCCTGCGCGGTACACTGGACCATCTAAATCAAATATTTTCACTGTTAAAACCTCCTAGTCATACTGTTGTGTAAAGTGATGTGTGTATTATACTACATTTTCACTTATCTTTCTATCACGTTTTACAACTCTACCTTAGTATTTTAAGGCATTTATGTGTAGAAATTATAATAAGTATAGTATTTTAAACTTTAGTTTAAATAATACTTGAAATTTAATTTTATCTATGTATAATTATACATAGATAATTATATATATTACAAATATTTGAATGATGGAGGAGATTGATTATGAAAGAAAAAGTTGTTTTGGCTTACTCTGGTGGTTTAGATACATCTGTACTCATTCCTTGGCTTAAAGAAAATTATGACTACGATGTCATTGCTGTTTGTATCAATGTAGGGCAAGATGCAGAGCTTGTAGGACTTGAAGAACGTGCCTTAAGCATGGGTGTTAGCAAGGTTTATGTGGAAAATGTAAAAGATGAGTTTATGAAAGACTATGTCTTTCCTATGATTCAATCAGGAGCAATCTATGAGTCTAAATATTATTTAGGGACTTCTATTGCACGTGCTGTCATCGCCAAAACCCTTGTTAAAATTGCTTTACAAGAAGATGCCGTAGCTATTTGTCATGGATGTACCGGTAAGGGAAATGACCAAATTCGTTTTGAACTTGGCATTGCTGCTCTTGCGCCACACCTTAAAGTCATTGCACCTTGGAGAATTTGGGACATTTCTTCACGCGAGGAAGAAATTGCTTACCTTGAAGAACGTGGCTTAGAAGTGCCTGTGAAAAAGGATGACAGTTACAGCCGTGACCGCAACATGTGGCACATCTCTCATGAAGGGATTGACCTTGAAGACCCTTGGAATGCACCACTCTATGACAAAATCCTCAAACTGGGTGTCTCTCCAGAACAAGCACCCAACACGCCAACTTGTATCACTTTAACTTTCAAAGAAGGCGTCCCTACTCATTTAGATGGTGTCGCCATGGATCCTTCTGCACTTCTTGAAAAACTTAATGCAATCGGTGGTGCTAACGGTATTGGTATTGAAGACATTGTAGAAAACCGCGTAGTTGGGATGAAGTCTCGCGGTGTTTATGAGACACCAGGTGGTACCATTCTTTACAAAGCCCACGAAGAACTTGAGCACCTTACACTTGACCGTGAAACTTACCGTTTCAAACAAAATGTAGCCCTTGAATACGCAGACCTTATCTACAACGGAAAATGGTTCACACCACTCCGCGAAGCACTTGGCGCCTTTGTAACAAGTACACAAAAAGTGGTGACTGGCGAAGTTAAACTTAAGCTTTACAAAGGAAATGTCATTTCACAAGGTAGCCAATCTCCATACTCACTTTACAGTGAAAACCTTGCAAGCTTTACAACTGGTGATTTGTATGACCACAATGATGCAACAGGATTTATTAACCTTTATGGCCTTCCACTTAAAGTGCGTGCACTCATGAAAGCTCGTCATAAAGAAAACAAATAATCAATATACAGCATAATGATACATTAGAAGGAGGCCTGACTATGAAACTTTGGGGCGGACGCTTTGCAAAAGAAACCGATGCTTTAACAGACCATTTTAATTCATCTATCTCTTTTGACTCAAGACTTTACAAACAAGATATTATAGGTAGCATCGCACATGTGATGATGCTTGGCAAACGATCTATTATCAAAGAGGAGGAAGCCTTACAAATTAAAGAAGGGCTCCTCTCTCTTCTAGAAGCTATTGAACAAGGAAATGTAACCTTCAACGAAAAAGCTGAAGATATTCATATGAATATTGAAACGCTCCTCATTTCACGTATTGGTGAAGTGGCCAAAAAAATGCATACCGGTCGTAGTCGTAACGACCAAGTGGCACTAGATATGCGTCTTTACGTTATGGAAGAGATTCTCTCTATTCGTGACTTACTTCATAATCTTATGGGTGTCCTTATCAAAGTGGCAAAAGACCATACAGAAACCATCATGCCAGGCTATACACATCTTCAGCGTGCACAGCCTATCACGTTTAGCCATCACTTAATGGCTTACTTTGAAATGTTTAAAAGAGATTACAAAAAGCTTAGTTTCACTCTTGATATGACAAGTAGCTTACCACTAGGTAGTGGTGCCCTTGCTACAACAACTTATCCTCTTGACCGTGAGGAGGTAGCCAACACGCTTGGCTTTTTAGAAGTATGTGCTAACAGTATTGACGGGGTATCTGACCGTGACTTCTGCTTAGACCTCCTCTACAACTTAAGTGTGATGATGATGCACTTAAGCCGCTTTAGCGAGGAAATCATCCTTTGGAGTAGCCATGAATTCCACTTCATTGAACTTGATGATGCCTACAGTACAGGTAGCTCCATCATGCCACAAAAGAAAAATCCTGATATTGCTGAGCTGGTACGTGGCAAATGTGGTCGTGTCTATGGCGACTTAATGGGACTACTTGCTACAATGAAGTCCCTTCCTCTAGCCTATAATAAGGATATGCAAGAAGACAAAGAACGTACTTTTGATGCGATTGATACCATCAAAATGTGCTTGCCTATTTTCACAGCCATGCTAGATACTATGACTATACGTAAAGATGCCATGTACAAAGCAGCCTCTGGTGGGTTTACTAATGCCACCGATGCTGCTGACTACCTTGTCAAAAAAGGGATGGCATTCCGTGACGCCCATGAAGTGATTGGTAAACTTGTACTCTACTGTGTAACTCATGGCAAAGACTTAGAAAGCCTAAGCCTTGAAGAGTATACAGCGATCCACCCAATCTTTGAAACAGATATTTATGAAGCAATCTCTCTCGCGACTTGTGTCAACGAACGTAAAGTTAAAGGTGGTCCAAGTAAAGAAGCTGTTATGGCACACTTAGAATCTGCCGAAGCCTTTTTAGGCGTATAAGCACTTATTATTTCTATGACACCAAAAGGCTATTATACAATTGAGTTCTAAAAAAGGTCTAAAACTAGTTTCTAGTTTTAGACCTTTTTTGCTTATAGGAACAACTTATACTTTATGAGGCTTCATCTATTACTTAGGAGAAAATTTCTGCAACTTCTTCCTTATGGGTTGCCTCCATAAGACTAAAATAGTTAAGGATTTCATCTAAGTGTTGTTCAAATACTTCTAGCACTTGGCAAAAACTACTATTGTTTAGTGGAATCACCTCTTGCCAATGGTTATAAATAGTCAGTGCTTCTTTCCTAGAGTTGGCACTATAGAAAAGCTTAAAAAAGCTTGGCATATCCCAACTCATGTCGTTCTTATTAGCCGTAAAAAAAGTGGCTGCAGTCTCTTCCATATAAGCATAGGCATCTGTACCAAACATAAGCTTAAAGGCTTCATAGACTGTATCCGGCTCTAATACAATCAATGTCTGAGGCCTTAAAATGTAAATCATCTCTGCATAGCACTCCCTCATAGGTATGCTTATATAATTAAGTCCAGTTTCATAGTTTTTAAGCCATTTAAAAAATACGCTTAAGTCAGTTATAGGAAACTCGGCAAGTTCATCTTGGGTCTCTAGCTGTATGACACTTAAGGTGCCACAAGTTACATTTTCTTTAATTTTTAATCCTCTCATCTATTCACATCCTTTAGTAAAAGTATTACCTAATTGGTATCTTTTAAACAGAATGATATAAAATATTATATAATTATTTGTCCAATTTAAATACACTCATACCGAGAGGTGGAATATTCACACTAATATACTGGTCTTTTTCATGACAACGACCTTCTTGTGTCTTCAAACACCCATTGACCCTACCACTTCCACCATACTTCACATCATCACTAGATAAGATTTCTTCATAAGTCCCTGGATGATTGACCCCAATATGGTATCCATCGTAGACCGCTGGTGTAAAGTTAATAACGGCAACAAGTTCATCCCCCTTTTTCTTACCTTTACGAATAAAGGCAACTAGGCTTAAGTCTTTGTTGTCACAATCAATCCATTCAAACCCATCATAAGTATCATCTAGTTGCCAAAGGCACTTCTCATCTTGATAAAGATGATTTAAATCTTTGACATACTGCTGAATTTGTCTGTGTGGTTCATACTGCAACAAGCTCCAGTTCAACTCTTTGTCTTCACTCCACTCATTAGTCTGTGCAAATTCATTCCCCATAAAGAGGAGCTTTTTCCCTGGATGCATAAACATATAGCCATAGCACGCACGTAAGTTAGCAAACTGACGCCACTCGTCCCCCTTCATCTTATAAATCATAGGACTTTTTCCATGTACAACTTCGTCATGAGAGAAAGGCAAGATAAAGTTTTCGTTAAAAGCATACATCAAACTAAAGGTTATTTTATTATGCTCATATTTTCTAAAAAGTGGGTCTGTCTCTATGTATTTAAGGTAGTCATTCATCCACCCCATGTTCCACTTAAAGCCAAATCCTAGCCCGCCTTGGTCGACAGGCTGGGTCACACCTACCCAATCTGTTGATTCTTCAGCAATCATCACAATTCCTGGATGCTTCTCATAGACCACAGTATTAAGCTTTTTCAAAAAGTCTACTGCTTCTAAGTTTTCACGACCACCATATTGATTTGGGATGTACTGACCTGGTTCTCGTCCAAAGTCTAAGTACAGCATAGAAGCTACTGCATCCACTCTTAGCCCATCAATATGATAGCGGTCAAACCAAGACAAGGCACTATTGATAAGGAATAAACACACTTCTTTTCGCCCATAATTAAAAATGAGCGTACCCCATTGAGGATGGTTAGCTTGTATGGGTGAATAATGCTCGTACAAGGCACTTCCATCAAACTTTTCAAGGCCAAAAGCATCTTTAGGGAAATGGGCAGGTACCCAGTCTAGCAATACCCCTACTTGATTGCGATGCATCACATCTACAAAGTATTTAAAGTCCTCCGGTGTTCCAAATCTGCTTGTAGGTGCAAAGTATCCTGTAACTTGATAACCCCAAGATCCATCAAAGGGATGTTCCATTACGCCCATAAGCTCAACATGGGTGTAGCCCATATCTTTTACATATTCCACCAAGTCATCTGCAAGTTCTCGGTATGTATAGAACCTACCATCTTCTATATGACGCTTCCAAGAACCCATATGTATTTCATAAATAGACATAGCCTCTTTGTGCCAAGCCTTCTTCTTACGTCGGTCTACCCATCTCTTATCATGCCATTTATACCCTTCTTCTTGACAAACGCAAGATGCTGTATTAGGTCTTAGCTCACTCATGGTCGCATAAGGGTCTGCTTTATAAATGACAGTGTCATAGGCTGTTTTAATTTCATATTTATAACAATCTAGTGACTTTAAGCCAGGAATAAAAATTTCCCATACCCCTACTTCTGGGATAAAACGCATAGTATGTCTTCTACCATCCCATAAATTAAAGTCCCCCACTACGCTGATACGTTTGGCTTCTGGTGCCCATACTGCAAAAAGTACACCTTCTATCCCCTCCAAAGTAGTAAAATGTGCCCCGAATTTCTTATATAACTCATAATGCGTACCTTCTTGTAACAATTGTATATCTTTTGCTGTAAGCAAATCCCCAAAATAATAAGCATCCACATACTCCCATCGGTTCCCACTTGCATCTTCACAAAATACCCAGTATTTAAAATGATTCTTTCTACGGGGAATCATACCAAAAAACAATCCTTCTTCGTTGACTTGCTCAAGCTTGTACCTCTTTTGTTTGTCTTCAAGTGGTGCAATAGCAACATCTACTGCGCCTGGCATATGAATACATGCTGTAAGTTGTTCTTTCCCTTTTATAGTGTATGTATGTAGTCCAAGTAAGGAATGGGGTGCTCTGCATTCACCTTTCATCAGGCTGCTCACTAAATCTTGATTTAAAAAATTAAATTTTTCCATTTTTATCACTCCTTAACACTATTCTAACTACTTTTGCGAAAAATTACAATAATTTTATCCATATTTTTACATTGTTACTAGAATTGGACTTGCAACTTCGGCCTAAATTGTATATTCTTAATAGAGCATAAACCTTGAAAGGAACATAACCCATGGATAAAAATCAAAAATCAATTTTTGCTGCCATTTCCTATTCCTATATCTTTATGATTGAGGATTATTTAAATGTTTTAAAAAACCCTTGTACTTCTACTTTTGAGTACTTTGACAAAGATGTAGCAGGCATTTTAAAAGAGATGAAAACCCTCTTTGTCACACTTCCAAGCCTTCTAGGTGGTGAAGATGAGTACAAAGAAACTTATGCAAGAAACCTTGTAAGCTACCGTGCAACTTTAGAAGAAAAATACCGTAGCTTAAATGCCTATAAAAGAGAGCTCATGCAGCTTACTTCCTTATATAACTTAAAAAGTTCTATGCATGAAAGCACTTATGAGGACTACCACCTTACAGAAGAAGATGCCAAAACTATGGATTTCTCACTTCTTGCTAAAGATTGTAGCACTTTTGTATTTGCAGAAAAAACAACGCTTAATCGTCAAAAACGTGCCGCTCACTTATTGCCATACATCCCTATGCGTATGACCAAAGAAAGTTTTGTAGCTTACGTTGAAAAGAGTCTTGCTAAAGTCAATATTGACGACACACCTGAAAGTGCAGCTTTCCTTTCAAATATCTTACTTCAACTCTTTGATGGGCGTCTTTATGAAAACTATGGTGAAAGCTTCAACGACATTCGCCACAGTCTAGATGACTTAGCTGAACTTGAAGACGCTGAAGAGTTCTTCGAAGAAGCTGACCTTACAAATGAAACCATCGACTTTGCTATAGACCTCATTCAAAACCTTTACCATATGATTTGTACATTTGGTAACCTTTTAATCTTTGATGCATTGACTTTCGAATCTTTAACAGACTTACACGTAAGTTTCTATGACTTATTCTGTACCATCCAAAACATCTTAAATGATAGTGAAGATAAAGAAATTTTCCTTGAGTCTCTCCCTGAACGTGTAAACACTTTAAAAGAAGAAATTTACCCAATTTACAAGAAAGCTTGTGAATCACGTACAAGAGACCACATCTTCACACTTATGCAAACTTACATCAGTATGTCTGTAAGTCATGTCTTCGGCTTTGATGCAAGTAAGCACAAACCTTATTCTGAAGAAGTAATGCACATTCTTCAAAACTTTATCAGTGACTTACGCAATCGTCTTGGTACCATGGACCCTGTAGCACGCAAGCTTCGTATGCAATATTTCATGTCTGTTGTTCCATTCATTATGAATGAAGAAACTTTCTACAAATACATTATGCAAGGCTTCCAAAACGTAGCTGATCCTAAGCGTAACCTCTTTACCATGATGTACTTAAGTAACATCCTTGAAGAAAATGGCTACTTTGAGACACTTGCAGGTGGCCCACAAGAAGGCTATGTACCTTACGATGCAGAATACGACTACTATGATGATAGCCCACTATATGACACAGAAGAACAGGGTGATGACTGTGGCTGTGGCCATGAGCACCATGACGATGACCACGAGTGTTGTGGTGGACACGGACATCATGACGATAGTCACGACTGCTCTTGTGGACATGACCATCACTAAACAAATAGAAAAGACGTATCTTAGAGCATTCTTACTCCAAGATACGTCTTTTTCTATTTGTTTTCTATCAACCTAAAGTGATCTACAGTGATTTACTTTTCCATGGGCGTATCTTCCCCATCCATCCCATGTCCTCCCAACCAAAATGGTCTAATAAGGTCTTCACCTGTCCTGGTGCATGATAGACTATCGACCCCTACACCTATTCCCCTTAAGGTGCAAGTTCAATGTCTGAGGTAAAGTAATTGATATTGGATGCTTCATAAACTAATTTCCCTACAAATGCTTTTTCTTTTGTATCAAAGCTGTACTCTGTGATCGCCATCCCAGCACCTTGTATATCGTACACGACAATATGTAAGCCATTTTCTTCATCTAGATAAGTCGTATATTCTATCTGCCCTAATTGATTATACTTAGGCCCATATACTGGGTAGACTTTTTCGCCTTCTCTTATGATGATTGCCCATCTTTGTCCATCATCTAACATAAACTTTCCCTGCTCATCCATCTGGGCTTCACTATAACCTTCAATACTATAGGTCTTCTCCCCTATAACACAAGTTTGTTGCCTAAATACATGCATCGTATCAAGGAAGCTTATATCTTCCGCCGCTTTGATTATTTCTTGCTGAATGTCATATTCCCCACTTACTTCAGGTTGATGCTCCTGTACAATTTCCTCCCTAACTTGTGGTGGCACTATCCCCTGAACTTTATCAAACACTTGCTCTGCCACTTGGTTAGAAAATGTCTCCATTTGCGCCTCACTTAGTTCCACAGTTGTTTCTTGTACCAGAACAGGTGGTGTCACCTCCATTCCTGCTGCCTTGCTATAAGTCGCTTGACACCCACTAAAGACTAGAACAACTACCAAAACACTGCCTATACCCATCTGTAACTTGCCCACTTTTTTCATAACGTCCCTCCTATACCCTTATCATTGGTTCGCTACGAACAGTATACCATATTTTTCCATCTCTTTTCTATTTATTTCATTTAAAAAGTGGTATTCCTAAAACTTAAAGAATACCACTTTTTGAACATACTACACTTGGGCCGTGCTTCTTACTAGTCTCTAAATCTGATAAATCCTTCACCCATTTCTTCTACAATGGCTAACGATTCAATTCTTACTCCTTGTTCTCTTAGTGCATCGCCACCACCTTGGAACCCTTTTTCAATGGCAATACCAGCGCCTACTACTGTCGCACCTGATTGACCTAAAATATCCAAAAGTCCAATAAGTGCTTTTCCATTTGCAAGGAAATCATCAATGACAAGTACTCGGTCATCTGCTGTAATAAACTTTTTACTTACACGAATCATATATTCTTTTTTATGAGTAAATGAGTATACAGGACTTGTGTATAGATCTCCGTCTAAGTTTTTAGACTCTGACTTTTTGGCAAATACAACAGGTGCACCAAAGTGTCTTGCTACGATACAGGCAATACCAATACCTGATGCCTCAATCGTTAAGATTTTTGTTATCTTATCATCTTTGTATCTTCTTTTAAGCTCTTCCCCCATTGCATCAAAAAGCTCAATGTCCATTTGATGATTTAAGAAACTATCTACTTTTAAAACGTTCCCACTTTTTACTACACCTTCTGATATAATTCTATCTTTTAAAACTTGCATGATTCATTTCTCCTTTTTAAAATAAGTCCAGTCTTTCTTACTATCTAAATCTTGCAGCTCTAAGGCTTCTTTAATTTCAAAGTAGGCTACGTCGTCTAGATGTTGTTTCAAAACTACCTTGCCACCTTTATCACCTTGCAATTGTTTCAATGCTTCTTTATAGTCTCTATGAAAGAATACAGGATTGCCAAGAGTCTCTCCATGTCTTGCGCACAAAATACCTTTCTTGCACTTGGGATAAGTAAGGAGCATCTCCTGTATTGTTTTGGAACTTAACGCCAATTGATCTGCAACTAGAAATCCATATACATCTGCCTCTCCTGCTGCTTCAAGCCCTAGAAAGATAGAATGGCTGATGCCCTCTTCTGGCATGGGATTAAGCACAACTTGTAACGGTAACTTTCCTATCCGTATTCTACAAGTGTCAAGTAAAATTCCACTCAAAGTTTCCTGTGTTGTCACAAGCACCACTTCACCTAGGTCCATCTTGCAACCTTGTGCAGTTGCTCCCTGTAAACACCCTTCCGCTTGATACAGCTGTGAATTTTTCAAATCTCCTGCATCTTGGCACATCAAGGAATCTTGGAAAATTGTTTGTACAACCTTTTCAAGTAAGCTTTCGAGTACAGTTGAAGTACCATAAGGTTCAAGGAGCTTGTTTCCCTCAAACCTGGTACTTCTTCCAGCCGCTAGAATGATCAATTTACATACAAGGGCGTTTTTATTTGTCATCTTTTTCTCCAAATAAGATTTTTTCTGGTGTGATAGGGAGTGTTCTCACCCATACACCTGTTGCGTTATGCACCGCATGAGCAATGGCTGGAGATGGTGTATTGATAACAACTTCTCCTATAGATTTAGCGCCAAATGGTCCTGTTGGTTCATAGCTACTTTCAAAGGCAACACGAATATTGCCTACGTCTAAACGTGTTGGAATCTTGTATTGCATAAATGTGTTGTTGCGCATTTTACCTGTTTCAGTGTAAGTAATATCCTCGTAGAGGGCCATACCTATTCCCTGGGCAATACCACCTTCTGCCTGGATACGTGCAAGACTTGTGTTAATAACTGTTCCACAATCCACTACACCTACATAGTCTACCACTTCAATATGTCCTGTCTCTTGATCCACCTCTACTTCAGCAAATCCTGCCATAAATGGTGGTGGTGAAACTTGACTTGAGTGAGAAGCATGGGCTTTAAGGCATTCATGAGACCCCACTACTGCTTTTTGTGCTAAGGTGTCAATGCTTATAACTGCCTTACTATCTGCTGTTGTAATCTGATGTCCTTCAAAAATTAAGTCTTCTACAGGTACCTCTAAAATTTTGCTAGCTTCTTCTAGCATCTTCTCTTTTAAGTTTTCACAAGCTTTGATGACACTCATCCCTGTTACATAAGTTGTACTTGATGCATAAGACCCTGTATCATATGGAGATTGGTCTGTATCTACGCCGTTTACTACAATACGGTCAAGGTTGCACTCTAAGCATTCTGCTGCCATCTGTCCAAGGATTGTGTCACACCCTGTTCCCATATCTGTTGCGCCAATAAGTAGTGTGTAGTAGCCATCATCATTAAGACGAATTTGTGCTTCTGCAACGTCAATGCTAGAAATTCCTGAACCTTGCATAGTCATTGCCATCCCTACACCACGTACTTTGTTTGGTGCCACTTGGTAAGATGGATACTTCTTATCCCATCCTATCATTTTCTTACCCGTTTCAATACACTCTGGTAAGCCACAGCTTTTTAGCACTTCACCGTAATAGCCATGAAGGGTTTCCCCCACTTCTAGCATATTTAGCTTGCGAAGGGCAATAGGGTCCATCTTCAACTTATCTGCCAGCTCATTGATTGCTGACTCTACAGCAAAAGTTCCTTGTGTTGCACCGTATCCACGGAAAGCCCCAGCTGACATGGTGTTGCTATAGACTACGTGACAACTAAACTTAATCGCCTCTGCTTTGTTATAAAGTGATAAGGTCTTATGTCCAGATAACCCTACTGTTGTAGGACCATGCTCGCCATAGGCTCCTGTGTTAGAAAGGGTATATACCTCAATCCCTTTAATGTGTCCATCCTTATCGGCACCTACTTTGACTGTAACTTTCATCTCATGGCGACTTGTAGAAGCCATAAATGCTTCTGTACGTGTAAAGAACATACGTGCTGGACGTCCTGTTTTGAGTGTTACAAGTGCTGGGTAAGGCTCACTCACTACCGTTTGCTTCGCCCCAAAACCTCCACCAATACGTGGTTTTAAAATACGAATTTTACTCTTTGGTATGTCTAGTGCATGGGCTAAAATACGTCTGACGTGGAAAGGAATTTGTGTCGCCGTCACCACATTTAAACGTCCATTGTAGTCAAGATAACTGTAAGTTTTGAAAGTCTCCATCATAGCTTGGTTATTAGCCTTTGTATGATAAGTATGCTCAACCATTACATCTGATGCCTCAAATGCTGCATTTACATCCCCATGGGCAAAGCTCTCACTTGAACAAAGATTGTGTGCTACATCATTTCCAATGTCAAAGTTGACATGATAATTATCTTCTGGATGAATACAACTTGGATGCTCCATAGCTTTTTCAAACTCGAGGACTGGCTCTAACACTTCATATTGTACTTTAATAAGTTTGATGGCACGTTCTACTGCCTTTTCTGTTTCTCCTGCCACGATAGCTACTGGGTCTCCCACATAGCGTACATATTGGTCTAAGATCAATCTATCATATGGACTTGGCTCAGGATAAGATTGACCTGCCATTGTAAAACGTTTTTGTGGCACATCTTCGTAAGTTAAAATACAAGCAATGCCTGGTACCTTCATAGCAATCTCTTTATTAATAGAAGTAATTTTTGCAAAAGCATGAGGACTACGAAGTACTTTTACCACTAAACAATCTGCTGGTGCTAAATCTTCTGTATAGACAGGCTGACCTGTAACAAGTGCCTTTGCATCTAGTTTCACAACCGCTTGATTGACTTGTTTAGTCTCATGATTCCTTACTTGTTCAATATGTTTTTCCATGCCTATGCCTCCTCTTTGATGTCTAAATATTTTTTGATGGCACGAAGTTGACCCATATACCCTGTACATCTACATAGGTTTCCTGCTAAGTAGTGACGCATCATCTCTTCTGTAGGACTTTCAAGCTCACGTTTCATACGAAGGACATTCATAATAAGTCCTGGACTACAGAACCCACATTGTTCTGCACCTTCTTCTGCAAGAAACATTCCAAAGGCTTCCGCTTCTTCTTGCATACCTTCAAGGGTTACAACCTTTTTGCCATCCATGCGTACAGTTAATGTACTACAAGATAAAACAGCTTTGTCCTCTACCCATACGGTACAAAGACCGCAGTTACTTGTATCACATCCACATTTGACACTTTTATATCCTTTACTTCTTAAATAGTTGTATAGGTTCATATCTGGTGCCACATCTTCTTGCACCATCTTACCATTAATCCATAATTTAATATTCATGTTCGCCACCTCTTATCCCCTAAGTTGTCTAAGTCCACGTTTTACAAGTACCTTTGCCAAATGCTCACGGTAGTGCTGACTACCTCTCATGTTAGTTGCAAAGTTTAACTCTTCTACAACTTTTTCACCACATACTTCGAGCTGCTCATTGGATAAAGGTGACCTTTCATGTCCTGAAGTGATTGTATTTAAATAGTCCATTGTCTCATGTGCAAGTGCTGCCTTACTAGGTCTTGCCCCTATTGCTACTTTGTATCCCGCCAAGCTTTGTGTCATTGCCACTGCAAGAACTGGAAAATCTGTATGGCTTAAACGTTCTGTTAAGTACACACCTGTAAGAGACATTTCTTTTTTTATAATAATCTTAATTAAAATATCTTTTTCGTAAGGTCCCTCTATAAATGCTTCTAAAGAAATGGTGCCACCTTTATAAAGTTCTACATAAGTATCTAAAGCTAAAAGTGCTGTCAATGGGTCAGAGAAACCAAAACGGCTAAATAAGCTTCCTCCAATAGTTGCACCATTCCTAAATTGCACACCTACAATATCTTTGACACAGTTTGAAACCATGCCATTCCCGTAAGCTTGAAGCCCCGGATGTAACTCAAGCATTCTTAAGGTGCACATAGCCCCAATTTCAAATGCCTCTTTGGTCTCTACAATGGTATCTAAACCTAACTTGCTAAGGTCTATCGCCGTATGTATGTTCTGACTTCCCATACGCATCCAAAGTGTTCCACCAAGAATTTTGTTAGACTTATTTTTTGTAAGCACGGTATACGCTTCTTCTAAAGATGTCGCCACAACGTAGTTATTGATTGTAAACATATAGTCCTCCCTCTAGTCACTGTTTTCTAGATTGTATTAAGATGATTGCTAACATAATTGCCCCCATAAAGGAGGTTAAAATACTAATCGGTAATTCTGCTGGAAAAAGTGTTCTTGCGCAAGTATCTGCACCGAGTAAAAGTAATCCACCAAAACACATAGACACTGAAGCGCAACTTAAGTCTTCTCGCTTCATATAAAGTTTAGCAAGATGGGGGGCAATCAACCCAATCCAACTTACAAGCCCCACTACTGAAATAATCACGGCCACCATCAAAGTAGACATGGTGAGTGCCAATAGACGAACCTTCTTAACAGATACACCTAGTGCCCTTGCCTGTGCATCTCCTAGCATCATGACTTTTAGTTTCCATCTTAAACGGTACAAGATCAATATACTTATTAAAACACATCCTCCAACAAGCCAGGCAGATTGATAATTTGCCTGATAAAACCCTCCCATTAACCAAAACTCTATACTTGGTAAGTGCTTCGTGGGATCCGCACTATATTTCATTAACATGAGCCCCGAAGAGGCTATAGAACTCATTACAATTCCCCAGAGCACGAGGCTCAGGGTCTTGTGGGTGGCTTTCCTTGCAAATAAAATGGTCAAACTCACCACTAAGACACCACATACAAAAGCACTTCCTCCTACTATATAAAGTCCTCCGCCTAGAAATACCATTCCAAAAGCTGCACCAAAAGAACACCCAGCGCCTACACCTAGTATATCTGGAGACACCAATGGATTTCTAAAGACTACTTGATAGACATGTCCAGCTAACGCTAGTCCACACCCTGAAAAGAGCACCAACAGTATACGGGGAATACGCATCCCAAATACCACTGTTCGTGCCATTTTCTCGGCAGGCAACCCCATCAAAATTCGTGCCACCTCTAAAGGCGAAAGTTGATATCTTCCAAGCCCTAAGCATAGGATACTTAAGGCTATAAGAAGCGTTAAAAGAAGCATTGTCTTCATTCGTCGGGATTTCATAGGAAAACTTACTTGCTTGTGGGTGTCTTCCCGGTTCATAGGCCTAAAGCTTCTTTAGAAACTTCGATGCCATAGAATGTTTGATAGAAATCTTTCGCATCTTCTACATAAGCTTCTTTGCTATAAAGGTCTGGATGAAGGTCATTTAAAAGCCAAAGTACACCAAGTGCTGCTGAAGGTGTTGGATAATCCCATGGTTCAAGAGAAGATGGGAAATACTTCACACGTCCTTCTTTTACTGCTTGAATTTCTTGATAATTAGATTCTTCACTAATAGCTGCTAAGTCATAATCTGCATAACTTACTGCATACATATACTCTGGATTCCATCCTAGTAATTCTTCATTAGATATCGTTTGCCAGTAGGGATCTGTTAAGTCTTTTGTTACATTCTCTCCACCTGCAAGCTCAATCAAATCATTTTGATACATAAGGCCTGTACAAGTTACAAGTGGATTGCTGCTTCCAGCAAGGTATACTGAGGGACGTACCTCTAAGTCTTTAGTTAAGCCGCTTACTTTTTCTGTCACTCCGTTAAAGTAATTTAAAAGCTTGTCAGCTTCTGCCTCATGTCCAATAGCTGACCCTACAAGTTCAATACACTCTAAAAAGTTTTCCATACTTTCTGGTTCCACTGCAATAACAGGTATATCTAAAGCTTCAATTTGTGGAATAAAAGATTCTAAACGATAAGGTAAAATAATAAGATCTGGCTTAAGTGCTAGGGCTTCTTCCACGTTGAAAGTTTTTCCAGACCCCACTGCTGGGAGCTCTAAAAATTCTGGTGCAGCTTGCTTATAGATTTCTCTTGTATCTGCTTTCATTTCAAGACCTACTACCTTATCTTTTGCATCTAGAGCAATAAGCATAGATGAAGCTATGTAATAAGAAGAAACTATACGTTCTACATCCCCTTCAATAGTCACTTCTCTTCCAAGTTGGTCTACAACGGTCACACTACCTTCTTCGGCTGCATCCTCTAGTTTAGTTGTTTCTACAGGTGGTTGCTCCGTTACAGCTTGTCCTGTATTTGGTGTCTGGCTACTACATCCTACTAATAAACTCATTCCCAATACTAAGCACATAAACCTTTTCATACGATCACCTCATTTATTATTTTAAACCTCAACTTTACTCAAGTCTTCTTGAATGGACTTGAAAATCTGATTAAAATTACTTCCCTCTAAAGTGTACACCTTTGTATCACTACGCCCTTTAATATGTTGCAAAAAAGAGTGCGGCTTATCCTTTAGCACACCTATTACTATCTTATGACTCGCTAAAACTTTTATAACTGTGTTTTGAAAAACATAGGCCTCTCGTTCCAAGACACCTACCTCATCCATCAAAACATAGGGTTTATCTGAGCGTAAGCAAGTTTCTAATAGCTCCACACCTAATGATTCAAATGTGCACGCAATAGGTTCACAACTTACATCATCCTTTTGCCAAGAAATAGGCTGGTCATTTCCAGCAACTTCTAACAGGCTATGTAGATAAAATCCTTTTCTAACGAGTACATCATAATAAGGTAGTGTTTTAAATCCCCCTATTTGTTTCTCTAGATCATTCTCTACAATGAGCTTTTCTATCAATGTAGATTTTCCTACGCCTTTATCCCCTGTTATAAAAATATTTTTGATATGCATAGCTCCCCTCCTACAAAAATATACAAAAAAAGACTCCTCAAAAAAAGAGGAGTCTCGTGTTTTACTAAAAAGCAAAACACAATACACCTCGTAGTCCACTCATTTACGGTTAGTGGGTAGAAACTTTCGGACCTTATTACCGACAATATACGATTTCAATTGTTTTAACTGCTTTCAAACTATTCGCTTTCATTATAGCTTAATGTACCTGATTTTGACAAGCTATACGATTACTTAATTTGTTAATGCAGTTGGATCTTTGATAAAGCCTTCTCCTAGTACTTCTTTTACATCAGTAATGGTTATAAAGGCTTTAGGGTCAATTCCTTGAACAAGCTCACGTAATCTCGTAATTTCATTTTGTGAAACAACTACATAAAGGACCTCTTTATCCGATTTTGAATACATTCCCGTAGCTTTTAGTCCTGTTACTCCACGTGGGATTTTTTGCATGATTTCCGCGGAAATAAGTTGGCTCTTGTCGGAAATAATAAAAGCTGCTTTTGCATAGTCTACACCTTCAATAATACTTGCAATGACTTTACTCGTTACAAATACAGAAATAATGGCATACATCGCTTTTTCTTGACCAAAAATAAAGAACCCACATAAAATGATGACCCCATCTATCATAAGCATCAGTTTAGTAATGGGGAAGTTATTATGCTTAAATTTAATAATAGATGCTAACATATCTGTCCCACCTGTTGTAGCACCTGCACGAATCACTAAACCTATACTACATCCAAGTAGTGCACCTCCAAAAAGCGCTGGCAATAAGAAGTCTCCACTTGCAGCAAATGGATTCGGCAAAAATCCTGTAAACCATAATGCAAAGGATAACCAAAGCACACTGTACAAGGATTTTTGTGCAAACTTAAAGCCTCTTTGTCTAATACTTATTAAAAACAAAGGGATATTTAGTCCTAAGTTAGTTACCCAAAGAGGTACACCTACGCCAAATAGATTTCTTGTGACTTCTTCAACAACGATAGACGTTCCTGAAATGCCCCCCGTTACAAGCCCACTTGGTGACAAGAACCAATTAATGGCAAGTGCAAGTAATGTAGATCCTACTAAAATTAAAAACAATTCTCTTTTGGTAATACCTAATACTTTCATACATACTCCTTTTTTCACTTTACAGTAATAAAATTTTTTCGTGTAAAAAGAAAGAGCTGTTACCGAATTGCAGTAACAGACTCTTTTTGTCAATCTTTTGTATTATAAACGATAAATCATCTTTTGAATAGTCTTTAACTTAACCAAACTAAATCAAGAAAAAGAAAGATTAAGAAGTAGCCAGTAGCAAAAGCAAGTACCAGCGGCAATATTGCTGCCATAACCCCTTTATAGATGGCCTTCTTTTCTCCTTTTGAAAGTACGAATACGTCATCTTCCAAAGGATTTTTCTTATCTTCTTGCACCATCTTTTTAGATCGATGGGTTTGGCCCGCATACCAAGGCATGCCTGGTACATTCATATCTGCTATTGTTCTTCCATCATCTTTTATTTCATGTTTCATCTTATTTTGCCTGTTCTAAAAGATGACATGCTACAAAGTGGTCATTGCCATAGTCTTTGTACTCTGGAACTTGTGTCTTACAAATTTCCATACATTCTCTACATCTTGTATGGAACTTACAACCTGATGGAGGATTTGCTGGAGATGGAATATCTCCTTCTAGAACAATACGATTCATTTTTACAGTTGGATCAGGTACTGGGATTGCACTAAAAAGTGCTTTTGTATAAGGATGCATTGGATTGGCAAAGAGTTCTTCTTTTGGTGCTTTTTCTACTAAGCTTCCAAGATACATAACCCCAACTTCATCAGAAATATGCTCTACAACACTTAAGTCATGAGAAATGAATAAGTAGCTGTAACCAAATTCATCTTGAAGATCTTTAAGTAAGTTGATGATTTGCGCTTGAATCGATACGTCAAGTGCTGATACTGGCTCATCACATACAATCATTTTGGGTTTAAGTGCAATAGCACGTGCAATACAAATACGTTGTCTTTGTCCACCTGAGAACTCGTGTGGGTAACGGTCAATATGGTGAGGTTGAAGTCCACATTTTTCCATAACATTCATAATATATGCTCTGTATTCTTCTTTGGGTACAATGTTATGTTCACGTACACCTTCTCCAATGATTTCACCTACAGGCATTCTTGGACTTAATGAACTGTAGGGGTCTTGGAAAATAAGTTGCATTTCAGGGCGTATTTTGCGAAGTTGTTTATGGGAAAGACCAAATACATCTTTGCCGTCAAACACAACACTTCCACCTGAGTTTTCTTGAAGACGAAGGAGTGTACGCCCTACTGTTGTCTTACCACATCCTGATTCTCCTACAAGCCCAAAAGTAGAACCTTTTTTGATATTAAAGCTAATACCGTCCACTGCTTTAACGTGTCCTACAACATGTTGGATAACCCCACCTTTAATAGGGAAATATTTTTTTAACGCTTTAACTTCTAAAATATTTTCTGACATCTATTTCCCCTCCTTTGCTTCATAAAGATGACAAGCTACCTTATGGTTGTCATCAATCAACTTAAGTATTGGGATATCACCTGCACAAGCTTTAATACATTTGTCACAACGGTCTTTGAAGAAACAATGTGTAGGCATATGTACAGGGTTCGGAACAGCACCAGGGATAGAGTACAGACGTTCTACCACTTTCCCTACTGCTGGTTTACTCTTAATAAGTCCCATTGTATAAGGATGTTGTGGATTTAAGAAGACTTCATGTGCTGTCCCTTGTTCTACAATTTTACCTGCATACATAACGACAACATAGTCAGCCATCTCTGCCACCACACCAAGGTCATGGGTAATCAATAAAATACTTGCATCGATTTTATCTTTAATATCGCGAAGTAGGTCTAAGATTTGTGCTTGAATAGTCACGTCAAGTGCTGTTGTAGGCTCATCGGCAATGATAAACTGTGGGTCACATGAAAGTGACATAGCAATCATAACACGTTGGCGCATACCACCTGAAAGTTCATGCGGGTAGCAATCATAGATACCTTCTGCACGGGCAATCCCTACTAATTTAAGCATTTCAATGGTTTGCTTTTTAATATCTTCTTTGCTCATGTCAGGTCTATGAAGTGCAATGGTTTCATCAATTTGATAACCAATCTTAAAGATTGGGTTTAAGCTCGTCATGGGTTCTTGGAAAATCATTGCGATTTCATTACCACGAATATGTTGCATTTCACTAATAGGTGTTTTAACAATATCAACAGCGCCATCTTTACGATTGTAGCGAATTTCACCATCTACAATTTGACCAGTAGGGCCTTGCACAAGTTTCATCATAGAAAGACTTGTTACAGATTTACCACAACCAGACTCTCCTACTAATGCTACTGTCTTACCTTTTGGAATCTCAATAGAAACACCATTTACAGATCTTACAGTTCCCATATCTGTATAGAAATAGGTATGTAAATTATCAATCTCAATGATATTTTCTGGATTTTTCATAGTTGTTTGATACTCAGAAGGATTCACGTTTTTACGTTTCTTTTCTTTTTCAAACTTTTTAATGACCTTGCTATTTTCTTTAGCAATTTGTTTCATACGAAGTTTTGCTTCTTTTTGCTCTAATTTCTTTTGTTTTTTCATTTCTGCTGTCATACCAGTCATGTTATCACCTACCTTTTCATTTTAGGGTCAAAGGCATCACGCAGGCCATCCCCTACGAAGTTGAAGCCTAAAACTGTTAATAAGATACAGAATCCAGGTGGGAACCAAATATTCATATATTCTCTCATAATAACAGGGTCATTAACAGTATTAACCATATTACCCCATGAAGCAAGTGGGAATGGTACCCCTATACCTAAATAACTATAAGCTGCTTCTGCCAAAATAATACTACCCATACCCATTGTTGCAATAACAATAAGTTGTGGCATTACGTTTGGAATTAAGTGTTTAATAATACGCTTAGCTGGATGAAGTCCAATGGCTTCTGTGGCAACCATAAACTCTTGCTCACGCAAGCTTAAGATTTGACCACGTACAATACGTGCTACACCCGTCCATCCCAAGAATCCCATTGCAAGCATAAGGATATAAATTTTATACTCTTGTGGCACTGCATATGCAATCATAATAGAACTAATAATGAGCATGATTGGTAATGTTGGGATACAATAGAAGACATCGACTATACGCATAATCAAGTTATCAATTTTACCCCCGTAGTATCCTGCGATACCACCTAGTAATATACCAAAGAATATTTGTATACCTACTACTACGAACCCTATTAAAAGAGATACACGTCCGCCGTACATAAGACGTACAAGTACGTCACGACCATCTTTATCTGTTCCAAGCCAGTGCGTTTTTGAAGGTTTTGCTTTGTTATAAACCTTTACCCCTTCTGCTGTTGGATCCATACCTTTATGGTCATCTGAACTAAATTCTACCCCATCTTTGATAAAGAAAATAGTATACTCACCATAGCTTGTAAAAAGAGGTCCTAAAAAGGAAGCTAAAAACATAGCTACAAGAATAATAACCCCACCTATAGCAAGTTTGTTACGTAAGAAACGTTTCATAACAAGTTGACCAGGAGTAACGATTTTCTCAAGGTTTACAACTTCTTTTTTGTTGGTTTCTAAATTTGTAGTTTCTGCCATTTTCATCACTCCTTATTTAAGTCTTACGCGTGGGTCAACCACTGCATAGAGAATATCTGATAATAATGTTCCAAATAAAGTAAGTACTGCTAAAAACATAGTGAACGCCATCATGAATGGAATATCCCCTGCACGAAGTGCTTTAAGTCCAACATATCCAAGCCCCTCTATAGAGAAGATTCCTTCTGTAATCATAGCCCCTGAGAAAAGTCCAGGAATCATCCCACCAACCATTGTTACAATTGGAATAAGTGTATTACGGAATGCATGTTTGTAAATAACTTTGTGTTCGCTAAGTCCTTTAGCTCTTGCTGTACGTATGTAGTCTGCATTTAATACTTCTAACATATTGGTACGGCTATAACGCATCAGTCCACCAATACTCAGTACGGTTAATACTGTAATAGGAAGAACAAAGTGCCATGCCATATCCATAATAAGGGCAAATCCTTCATAGTCGGCACGTGCATTGACCATCCCTTGAAGTGGGAACCATTTCAGCTCCATAGCAAAGATTCTTTGAAGTATGGCTGCAAAGAAGAAGCTAGGAAGTGAAATCCCTAATAATGCAATGGTTGTAACGGAATAATCTGTTGCTGTATATTGTTTTGTTGCCGAAATAATACCTAGTGGAATGGCTATAAGAAGTTGTAAAATAAATGAGGGGAGTGCCATCCAGAAAGAAATCCACATTTTATCTTTAATAACGTCTTGAGCTGGTTTGCTGTATACAAATGAATTTCCAAAGTCCCCTTTTACTGCTGACTTAGCCCAATCTATATATCCTTCTACGATCCCTTTATTTAAGCCGTAAAGTTCTGCTAACTGATCTTTCATTTCTTGTGTAACATCTGGTCTACCTTGTGTCATAGTACTTACATAGTCTGTAGGCGCCATACGTAGTAAACCATAGATGATCATAGATACACCTAATAATATGAAGATTGAGATAAACAATCTTCGAACAATAAATTGTCTCATCTACTTCACTCCTTTTCTAGAATACTTAAGTCTTAGTTATTTGTGATTAATATCAACTTACAATAAATAGATTTTTTGCATCTATTTTACATAACTCCTATTATAGGCTGATATTAATCACCAACCCCTAGGGAGTTGGTGATTAGTTTCATGCCTTATTAATTATTTAAGTCTAAACGTTTCAACTTCAGCAAAGTATGTGTAGTAAGGTGTCATATCTTTTGGAAGTGATTCCATATCTACAACTTCTTGGTTGAATACGAACATATTTTTTCTTTGATAAACTGGCATTTCAACTGCTTCATCCATGATGATGTCAAGTGCTTGGCTGTAGCACTCTTTTCTTGCTTCAATATCATTGGTTGCACGTGCATCCATGATAAATTTATCTAAATCAGCATTTTTAATCTCATAATGATTTGATGGTCCTTCTGAGTGGTAAACTTGGTACATATCTGGATCTGCTGTTGCACCCCATGCTGCTACCCACATATCCCAGTCATGTTGGTTCAATCTATCGAAGAATACCGTTCCGTCTGTATCAGCGATTTCAAGTACAGCACCGATTTTTTCCATTTCTGTTTTCATTTGTGTAAGTACTGGAGCTGTTGGATGGTCCATCGTACCGCCACCTGGAATACCTACTTCGATACGAAGTTGTTTACCGTCTTTTTCAAGACTTGGTTTTCCGTTTTTATCTACTTGTGTGTAGCCAGCAGCTGTGAAGTATTCCATCGCTTTAGCTGGGTCAAATCCGTAGTATTCTGTACAGTCTTGAGGATAAGCCCAAGATACTTTTGACATTGGTCTTTCAATAACATCTGCAAGCTCACCGTAGTATGAATCAACTGCAGGACGACGGTTCATAAGATGCATTAAGCCTTTACGTACATTGACATCTGGAATACGCTCAGCATTTAACCCAATGTATCCGTATCCTAAGTTTTCTACTAATTTGTATTCAAGACCAGCATCTTCTACATTTGCTACCATTTCTTTTGAAGCTGATGGGTCAGAAATATCAAATTCCCCAAGTTTTAAACCTTCAAGTTTGTTAGCTTCTGCTGTAACTTGGAACTTGATTGTTGGTGTAGCCGGTGCACCTTTGAAGTAATTTTCATTGGCATTAAGTGTTACTACGTTGTTTTCAAAGCTTCCAAATTTGTAAGCACCTGCACCCATTGGAGTAGCATTTCTTGATTTAACTACACTTACATCACCTTTAACGTATTCTTTACCTGCATCATCTACACCGTAGTAGTGTTTAGGTGCTACATCAATGCCACCTAATTTCCAAATAGCAGCTGGATCAATACCTTTAAGTGTAACTTTTACAGTTCTTTCATCTACTTTTTCAATACCACTGATTTCTGTTGCATCACCTTTTACGTATTCTTCAAGACCTACAACTGGTAATGTTACAAATGTAGATGGACCATCATATGTAGGGTCAGCTAATACTTTGTATGAGAAGATGATATCATCTGCTGTTACAGGTTGACCATCGCTGAACACCGCACCTTCTTTAATTGTGAAAGTGTAAATGGTTTCTGTAATTGTGCCGTCATCGCCTTTTACTTCTTCAATAGCGTACTCTGCTAAGTTAGCTTCTGGTTGTGCATTACGGTCTGATTTAATAAGTGCTGCATGCACCATGTTTGAAATATCCAGATCGTATCCTGTAGTTGCAAAGAATGGGCTAAATACGCCATTCATTTCAAGTGATGCAACAACAGCTGTTGTATATTTTGATTTTGATGTTTCTTCTTTTTTTGTATCTTCAGCTTCACCTGTAGTATCCCCTGAAGTTTGAGCTTGATCTTCTGTAGCTGGTTTTTGTTCTTGACTACAACCTACAAGGTTAGTTGCTACAAGACCCGTTGCTACAGATAAAAGTAAGAACTTTCTAGCAAATTTTTTCATTTTAATCCCTCCATTTTGTAATAATTATTCAATAAACTCGGACAGTTTTTGCAACTTACAAGTTGTATACAATCATTATCCAAGACTTTATTTACAATTCCTCCTTCATCTTATCATATTTTTGCAGGTTATTCAATGCAATTCTTTAACTTTATGTTCATTTTTATGTATATTTATAAAGATGCACATAACTGAATGATTCCTGTTCCAAAAAATCTATCATATTTTTGAATTTATCCTTTCTATTGATTTTCTTATATGTACATTTGTATGTTTAAAATCTCTTTTCTATTCATTTATTTCCGCCTTTATGACAACAAAAACGAGTAAAAGGAGTGATACACCCTCCTTTTACTCGTTTCCTTCTGTTGCATAACCATCTATGTTTTGACACTCATAAGGCTTATCTAAAAGTTGGCTTGCCGTCATAGGTGGCATCTCAGCTAGAACATCACTTAAATAGCCTGGACAATTTTGTTCATCATTTAATTCTCTGCTATTAAAAAGTTCTCGTACCTCTTCTATTATAGAAGTATCTACTGCATTTTCTTTCATATATTTAATGACTTGATCCGTTTGATAGATGTGACAAGTACCATTTTCAGCCCCTATTAGTGTATAAAGATGACCGACATCTACAGGTGTTAGGGTATCATAATTGTAATCTTGGTCTTTGCAATATGCATCTAAGTCTTTTGCTTCTTGTTCATCACAATACTCTAATACTTGCCCATGATGGTCAAAGCAAATGATTTGATGATTAGGTGCCGATACAACATATTTCATGTACTCACTTCTTTCATTTTATAGTGTCCTCTATAGTATCTCATTTAAAGGTATCTTTTATATATTTTCACTTTTATTCATCTATTATTCATCAAACATTTATATTTTAGCAGTATATCTGTTAAATAGACCCAACTA